>CADBQZ010000226.1 GCA_902796865.1 uncultured Ruminococcus sp.
AAATTCCTTTACAGTCGTTTCATATATTCTGGGGTCGTTTCCGAAAACAGATATCGCTTCCTGCTGACCGTAATCGGTCTTGCAAACCCTCGGATATTCCGGCCATGGGTTATTTTCAGAACGTGTATCAGGAAGCTTAGGCATCATCTCGAGCTGAACTATCGAAGCACATCCTTGTCTGATACAGCTTCCAACACAGTCATTTCCGGTATCACCGCCGCCTATGACTACAACATTTTTATCTTTAGCTGAAATTATTTCCTTTTCTGTAAGATCGCCAAGCACACTCTTTGTAACGTTTTTCAGAAAATCTACCGCAAAGTATATTCCGGAGGACTCTCTTCCCGGAGCTTTTATGTCTCTGGGGTTTGTACTGCCGCAGGCAAGTATAACAGCATCAGAATCTGAAAGTATATCGTCTGCACTTATATCAGCTCCGACATCTGCATTCGTAACAAACTTTACCCCTTCCTTTTCCATAAGCTCGGCACGTCTGTCTATGATATGCTTTTCAAGCTTCATATTAGGTATACCATACATCAGAAGTCCGCCTATGCGGTCGGCACGTTCATATACCGTAACACTGTGACCTCTCTTATTGAGCGTATCCGCAGCAGCAAGACCGGCAGGACCTGAACCTATTACTGCTATGCTTTTACCGCTCCTGTTTTTCGGCGGACACGGTTCCATAAGTCCGTTTGCAAAGCCATGCTCTATTATAGCATTCTCATTTTCTCTTACAGTTACCGGGTCACCATAAATGCCGCAGGTACAGGCTTTTTCGCACAGTGCCGGACAAACACGAGAAGTAAATTCCGGAAAATTGTTTGTCATAAGAAGACGCTCTAAAGCCTGTTCCGGTCTGTCGTTATATAAAAGATCATTCCATTCGGGAATAAGATTATTTAATGGGCATCCCGAGATCATACCACCGAGCATTTTTCCGTTCTGACAAAACGGTACTCCGCAGTCCATACATCTTGCCGCCTGTTCTTTTCTTTCGTCAGCACTCAGCGGGATATGAAATTCATTGAAATTCTTTATTCTTTCAAGCTCATCTAAAGCTTTGCTGTCTTCCCTTATATATTCAAGAAATCCTGTAGGTTTTCCCATTTTTATGCCTCCTTGCGAAATTTATAAAATGCTTCTTCTTCTGCCTGTTCAGCTGTCATTCCCTTTTCTGTAAAGAGAGTCATAGCTGACTGCATCTTTGCATAATCATGAGGTATTATCTTTTTGAAAGAAGGGAGATACTGTTCAAAATTATCAAGTATCTTCTTAGCCTTCGATGAGCCTGTAGCTTCAAAATGTTCCTCTATAAGATGTCTTAATTCTTTTATATCATATTTATTTGAAAGGGGTTCAAGCGAAACAAGTGATCTGTTAAGCTTCATATAAAGATCTCTGTCCTCATCAAGAACATATGCGATACCGCCCGACATTCCGGCTGCAAAGTTTTTACCTGTTTTGCCAAGTATTACGGCACGTCCGCCTGTCATATATTCACATCCGTGATCGCCTACGCCCTCGCATACTGCATATGCGCCGGAATTTCTTACACAGAATCTTTCACCGGCAATGCCATTTATAAACGCCTTGCCCGATGTTGCACCATAAAGTGCTACATTTCCGACGATTATATTATCTTCTGCCTTGAATGCTGCATTCTTTTCAGGAGAAACTATAAGCTTTCCGCCCGAAAGACCCTTTCCGAAATAATCGTTGCTGTCACCGGTAAGCTTGAGCGTAAGGCCCTTTGGTATAAATGCACCAAAGCTCTGTCCGCCGCTTCCGTTGCACTTTACAGTATACATATCATCATCAAGAGTATTCTCGCCCCATTGTCTCGTTATCTGCGCTCCGAAAAGCGTTCCGAGCGAGCGGTCAGTATTGCTTATCTTTATCTCTATTGTCTTAGGTGTTTTTGATTTAAGCGCTGCACCGAGCTTTTTCATTATAACTCTTTCGTCTACAGTCTTTTCAAGCTCAAAATCATATACATCATCGCTGCAGAAATGCTGTCCCTTATCTGCTGTGTCACGGCAAAGTATCTTTGAAAAGTCTATGTTTTTGCTGTTATCTCTTACCTTCAGAAGATCGGTGCGTCCGATAAGCTCATCAACGGTCCTGACACCGAGCTTTGCCATATATCCACGAAGCTCTTCGGCTACAAATCTCATAAAGTTTATGATATATTCAGGTTTTCCTCTGAATCTCTTGCGAAGCTCCGGATTCTGTGTTGCAATACCCATAGGACAGGTATCAAGATTGCAGACTCTCATCATCACGCATCCCATAGTTACAAGCGGTGCTGTAGCAAATCCATATTCCTCAGCTCCTAAAAGTGCAGCTACAAGAACATCACGGCCTGTCATGAGCTTTCCGTCAGTCTCTATAACCACTCTTGAACGAAGGCCATTAAGAATAAGCGACTGGTGTGCCTCTGCAACACCAAGTTCCCACGGAAGACCTGCATTATATATAGAGCTTCCCGGTGCGGCACCTGTACCGCCGTCATATCCTGAGATAAGTATTACCTGTGCGCCGGCTTTTGCAACACCTGCTGCAACAGTTCCAACACCCGCTTCTGATACAAGCTTTACAGATATTCTTGAACGGTCATTCGCATTTTTAAGATCGTAAATAAGCTGTGCAAGATCTTCGATCGAGTAAATATCATGATGCGGCGGAGGTGATATGAGTGCTACTCCTGCCGTTGAATGACGTGTTTTAGCTATCCACGGATACACTTTTCCAGCCGGCAGATGTCCGCCTTCACCGGGCTTTGCACCCTGTGCCATTTTTATTTGTATCTCTTTTGCAGATACAAGATATTCTGACGTAACACCAAATCTTCCCGAAGCTACCTGCTTTATAGCCGAACAACTGTCAGAATTTAATCTTTCAGGTTCTTCTCCGCCTTCACCGGAGTTTGAACGTCCGCCTATTTTGTTCATAGCCTTCGCCATACATTCATGTGCTTCCTTTGAGATAGAGCCGTATGACATAGCGCCTGTCTTAAAGCGTTTGCAGATGCTTTCAACGCTCTCTACCTCATCAAGAGGTATTCCGCCTGTCTTATCAAATTCAAAATCCAGCATACTGCGGAGAGTCATTGATCTGTCCTCTCTGTTTATGCTTTCAGAATATTTTTTATATACCTCATAATCTCCTGTCTGTGCTGCTCTCTGAAGAAGATGTATAGTTTCAGGAGTATAAAGATGCTCTTTTCTGCCGCTTCTGAGTTTATGTGAACCGGCACTTTCTATACCGCTCACTGTTCCAAGTCCCAGAGGATCAAATGCAAGATCATGAAGCTTTTCCGTTCTCCTGCTTATCTCAGCAAGTCCGATACCGCCGATACGGCTTACTGTACCGCTGAAATATTTATCTATGAGTTCCTGTGATATGCCAACAGCTTCAAAGAGCTTTGAACCCTGATATGAACGTATCGTAGAAATACCCATTTTTGAAGCTATCTTTACAATACCATGAAGTACAGCACTGTTATAATCATCTTCTGCTGCATAGAAGTCTTTATCCAGCATTCCTGTATCTATAAGATCTCTTATCGTTTCCTGTGCAAGATATGGGTTTACGGCGCAGGCTCCGTATCCCAAAAGCGCCGCAAAATCATGTACCTCTCTAGGCTCTGCACTTTCAAGTATCATAGCAACAGCCGTACGCTTTTTTGTTGATACAAGATGCTGCTGCAAAGCTGCTACAGCAAGGAGCGATGGGATAGCCGCTCTGTATTCATCAACATCTCTGTCAGAAAGGATAAGTATATTTGCACCCTCTCTGTATGCCTTGTCAGCATCAATGAATAAACGCTCAAGCGCTCTTTCAAGAGAAGTTCCAACATAATATGTTATCGGTATAACAGCTGTCTTCAATCCCTTGATATTCATGCTCTTGATCTTTAGCATATCTGTACTTGTAAGTATCGGGTTTTCTACTTTAAGTACGTGACAGTTCTCAGGCTTTTCCTCTAATATATTTCCGTCCTCGCCTATATATGTAGAAGTGTCTGTTACTATCTCCTCTCTTATTGCATCAAACGGTGGATTTGTTACTTGTGCAAAAAGCTGTCTGAAATATGAGAACAGCGGCGGTGCGCTTTCATCAAGCGGCGGCAAAGGTATATCAGAACCCATTGATGCTATTGGCTCTGCACCGTTTTTCGCCATAGGAAGAATGCTGTTCTTTATATTCTCATAGCTGTACCCGAACGCTTTCTGAAGCTTCTGAAGTTCCTCATGCGAATATGTCTTTACTCCCTTGTTCGGGATATGAAGATCATGAAGTCTTACAAGATTACTGTCGAGCCATTCTCCGTAAGGCTGTCTTGAAGCATATATGCTCTTTATCTCATTATCGTCGATAAGTCTTCCCTGCTTTGTATCTGCAAGCAGCATCTTGCCCGGTCTTAATCTGTCTTTTTTGATTATCTTGTCAGCCGGGATATCTATACAGCCTGTTTCTGATGCAAGTACAAGAAATCCGTCATTTGTAACACAGTATCTTGAAGGACGAAGACCGTTTCTGTCAAGAACTGCTCCCATTATATCACCGTCAGAGAAAAGTATTGAAGCAGGTCCGTCCCACGGTTCCATCATAGTTGCATAGTACTGATACAGATCATACTTTTCCTTTGAGATACTGCGGTCATTCTTCCATGGTTCAGGGATAGTGACCATAACTGCAAGCGGCAAAGGCATTCCTGACATTACCATAAATTCAAGAGCATTATCAAGCCTTGCCGAGTCTGAACCATTTATATCTATCGCCGGAAGTATATCGTACATATCTTCCTTCAATGCTTCACAGTGCATAGATTCCTCTCGTGCAAGCATCTTATCTGCATTTCCGGTGATAGTATTGATCTCTCCGTTGTGTACAATGAATCTGTTCGGGTGAGCCTTCTGCCAGCTTGGATTTGTATTTGTAGAGAATCTGCTGTGTACCATAGCTATTGCAGATGTAAAGCTCTTGTCCTGAAGGTCGGGATAGAACTTTCTTAATTCGTCTACAAGGAACATACCTTTATATACAACAGTACGGCTTGAAAGAGAACATACATATGTATTCTCGTCCGACTGTTCAAATATACGTCTTGCAGTATAAAGCTTTCTGTCAAATTCAAGTCCTCTCTGCAAGCCTTCCGGACGCTTCACAAAGCCCTGCATTATATAAGGCATACTGCTTTTCGCCTTATGTCCTAAAATATCCGGAACAGAAGGCACATCACGCCAGCCTAAAAATTCAAGACCTCTTTTTCTTAATATTACCTCGAACATTTTTTTTGCCTGATTACGCTTCAATTCACTCTGTGGGAAAAAGAACATTCCAACCCCGAAATCCCCTCTTTCGCCAATGTCAAAACCGCACTTCAGGCACTGACTCCTGAAGAAGACCTCCGGGATCTGTAATAGTATACCAACTCCGTCGCCCGTTTTTCCTTCAGCATCCTTACCTGCACGATGTTCAAGCTTTTCTACTATTGTTAAAGCGTCGTCTATTACTTTTCTCGAAGCTTCTCCTCTTATATTTACCACAGCTCCTATGCCGCAGTTATCATGTTCAAACCGTGGGTCATAAAGTCCCTGTGCTTTGAACGGAGTACTTTCTCTGAAATTATCCATTGAATCTGTCACGCCTTTCTGTGCCGATATCCTTATTTTTTATAAATAAATGCAAAAAGACGCTCTTTATGGCACACCTCTGCCATAAAAAACGTCTTTGTTCTATAACAATAATATCACATTAAAGTGGAAAAGTCAAGCAGTATATGAATGTTTGTCAAAGATATATCAATCTCCATGAGATTTTGCGAAAATTATATTCACATCTTACAAAAATGAATTTTTTTCAAAAAACCTATTGACATTTTTTTCACTATGTTATATAATTAAAGCACAAACAGCAAAGGGGCTGCGGATCAATGACGATTTGCAGCCTTTTTATTTTTTGTGGCTTTTAATTTAAAAGCTCACGCAAGCGCTTGAATTATACACAACGGGGTGTATAGTACTTGAAACAAAAGTACTGTACGCCCCATTTTTGCTGTAATAATTACCCGTTAACGGGAAAAACGGAGGTTTTAACTATGGACGCTCAAGCACTTTTTAAAGAAGCGGTCGACAGTGCGAACAGCACAGTATTTCAGGTATGGTTCCTGATAGGCGCAGCTTTAGTATTCTTTATGCAGGCAGGATTTGCAATGGTAGAAACGGGATTTACCCGTGCAAAAAATGCCGGCAATATTATAATGAAAAATCTTATGGATTTCTGCATCGGTACACCGATGTTTGTACTTATAGGATTCGGACTTCTTTTCGGAGAAGACATGGCCGGTATCATCGGCAAACCCGGATTCGACATCTTCACAGCATATGACAGCTTTGAATGGTCGAACTTCGTATTCAACCTTGTATTCTGTGCAACTACCGCAACGATCGTTTCGGGAGCTATGGCAGAACGTACTAAATTCTCATCATACTGTGTTTATTCAGCCGTTATAAGCGGCGTTATCTACCCCATCGAAGCACACTGGGGCTGGGGCGGCGGCTGGCTCGCCCAGTGGGGATTCCACGATTTTGCAGGTTCATGTCACATTCATATGGTAGGCGGTATCGCTGCACTGATAGGTGCTGCTGTTTTAGGTCCTCGTATCGGTAAATTCACAAGAAAGAAAGACGGAAACATTCAGGTAAACGCTATTCCTGGTCACAATATCCCGATTGGCGCACTCGGATGCTTCATTCTCTGGTTCGGTTGGTACGGATTTAACGGTGCTGCCTGCACAGCAGGAGATCAGCTAGGTTCAGTATTCCTTACAACAACTATCGCACCGGCAGTTGCAACTGTTGTCTGCATGGTATTCACATGGATAAAATACGGTAAGCCCGATGTTTCAATGTGTCTTAACGCTTCACTTGCAGGTCT
>CADBQZ010000227.1 GCA_902796865.1 uncultured Ruminococcus sp.
AAAACTGCCCTAAGCTTTCAAGACCATATATAACTCTTATTGAAAATGACATAAAGGCTGAATGGGAGGTGCTGTGATGTTTACAGGGATAATCGAAGAGACAGGAACGGTAAGCTCGATCCGAAGAACCGGCATTTCATCAGTTTTAACGATAGATGCAGACAAGATATTTTCCGATCTTAAGCTTGGCGATTCAGTCGCAGTAAACGGTGTATGCCTTACCGCTTCCGATATAAAAGGACACAGCTTTTCAGCAGACGTTATGAACGAAACTTTCCAAAGAAGCAGCCTTTCAGAGCTTAAAGCAGGAAGCCATGTAAATCTCGAAAGAGCAATGGCTTCAGGCGGAAGATTCGGCGGTCATATAGTTACGGGTCATGTTGATGCTACTGGAACTATAGCATCAATAGAAAAGGACGGCAATGCTGTATGGTACAGGATAAATACAGTACCTGATATTATGAAGTATATAGTCGAAAAAGGCTCGATAGCAATAGACGGCATAAGTCTTACCGTTGCAAAGCTTTATGATGACGGATTCAGCGTTTCTGTAATACCGCATACTGCTTCGCATACTATTCTTTCTGAAAAGAAAACAGGAAATAAAGTAAACCTTGAAAATGATATTATTGGAAAATACGTTGAAAGACTTATGGGCTTTAAAGAATTAAAAACTGCCCAAAGCAGCATAGATATAGGATTTTTAGCAAAAAACGGATATATTTAAGGAGTGATGATAAATGAAGGAATTTGACAGCATAGCCGATGCACTCGATGACTTAAAAAAAGGTAAACTTATATTAGTTACCGATGATGAAGACCGTGAAAATGAAGGCGACCTTATATGCGCCGCAGAGTTTGCAGATACTAAAAACGTAAATTTCATGGCTATGTACGGCAGAGGACTTATATGTATGCCGATGAGCCGCAAATATATAAATAAGCTGAGACTTCCTCAGATGGTCGAGGACAATACCGACAATCATGAAACAGCATTCACAGTATCTATAGACCATATAAGCACTACGACCGGCATATCAGCAGCTGAACGCTCAGTAACAGCAATGAAATGTACCGACCCTGATTCAAAAGCGGAAGATTTCCGCCGCCCGGGACATATGTTCCCTCTTATGGCAAAGGATAACGGAGTGCTTGAAAGAAACGGACATACAGAAGCTACGGTCGATCTTTTAAAGCTTGCAGGGCTTAAAGAATGCGGACTTTGCTGCGAGATAATGCGTGATGACGGAACTATGATGAGAACGCCGGAACTGCTTGAAATGGCTGAAGAACACGGACTTAAAATAATAACGATAAAAGCCTTGCAGCAGTACCGCAAGGTACATGATAAACTTGTCGAATGTGCAGCCGTCACAAAGCTTCCTACTAAATACGGCAATTTTATGGCACAAGGATTCGTAAATATCTTAAACGGTGAACATCATGTTGCACTGATAAAAGGAGATATAGGCGACGGTGAAGATGTCCTCTGCCGTGTTCATTCGGAATGCCTCACAGGAGATGCTTTTGGTTCTGTGAAATGCGACTGCGGTCAGCAGCTTGCAGCAGCCATGACACAGATAGAAAAGGAAGGAAGAGGCATACTTCTCTATCTCAGGCAGGAAGGAAGAGGCATCGGTCTTATCAATAAACTAAAAGCCTATGCTTTACAGGATCAGGGAATGGATACCGTCGAAGCGAATCTGGCGCTCGGATTCGGCGAAGATGAAAGAGAATACTACATAGGCGCACAGATACTGCGTGAGTTGGGAGTGAAGTCACTCAGACTTCTTACAAACAATCCTCTTAAAATAGAAGGACTTCATGAGTTCGGACTTGAAATAAAAGAACGTGTTCCGATACAAATGGAAGCAAACGCATATGATGAATTCTATCTGAAAACAAAGCAGAAGAAAATGGGTCATATATTGGATTACTGATAAAGGAGAATTTAAAATGAATGTTATTGAAGGAAAACTCGTACCGGAAAATATTAAAGTCGGCATAGTTGCCGCAAGATTCAATGAATTTATAGTTTCAAAGCTTGTGAGCGGAGCAGTTGACGGTCTTACACGTCACGGCGTTTCAGAAGAAAGTATTGACGTAGCCTGGGTACCCGGTGCATTCGAGATACCGCTTATAGCTAAAAAAATGGCTGAAAGCAAAAAATATGATGCCGTGATCTGTGTGGGAGCAGTTATAAGAGGCTCAACATCTCACTACGACTACGTTTGCAACGAAGTTTCAAAGGGTATAGCAAATGTTTCTCTTGAAACAGGCGTTCCTGTTATGTTCGGTGTTATTACTACAGAAAATATCGAACAGGCTATCGAACGTTCAGGTTCTAAAGCAGGCAACAAGGGATATGAATGCGCTCTCGGTGCTATTGAAATGATAAATCTGATAAAGGAATTATAAGGAATGAATATAATACTTGATTTTGACGGAACTGTACACGACTGTGCCAAAATATTTGTACCCACTATCCGAATGGGTACTGACTATCTCATGAAAAACGGACTCATGGAAAAACGAGAGTTTACAGATGAAGAGATAATCGGATACTTAGGATACAGTCCAAAGGCTATGTGGGAACATTTTGCACCCGAACTTGAAAGCAGCATAAAAGAAAAAGTGAGCCGTATGATCTCAGACGAGATGGACAGACTCACTCTTGAAGGAAGATCAGTTCTGTTTGACGGTGCGGACAAGGCGCTTGAACAACTCAAAAAGAATGGACACACTCTTATATTTTTAAGCAACTGCTTCCATGGATATATGGAAATGCACAGAAAAGTTCATGGGCTTGACAGATTCTACAGTGCTTATTACTGCTCCGAGGATTTCGGCTATATCTCAAAGCCAGAGATATTTGAGCAGTTCAAAGATAAATACAAAGGAAGCTTTGCTGTTGTCGGTGACAGGTACTTAGACCTCGAAACAGCATGGAAACATGATCTTTTATCGGTAGGCTGCACTTACGGCTACTGCGAAGAGCATGAACTTGATAAGGCTGATATACTCATATCTGATATATCAGAGCTTCCTTCGGCGATAGAAAAGCTTGCTACAAAAACGACAGGAGAATTATAATGATAAATGTTTCAAATGTAAGTATGCAGTTCGGCGGTTCAACACTCTTCAAAGATGTTAACCTTAAATTTACCGGCGGTAACTGCTATGGTATAATCGGCGCAAACGGCGCAGGAAAATCAACATTTCTTCGTATCCTTTGCGGTGATCTTGAGCCGACAACAGGAGAAGTTTCTATTAAAAAAGGAGCCCGTCTTTCTGTATTAAAACAGGATCACTTTGCTTTTGAGGAATACACAGTTCTTGATACTGTTATAATGGGAAATGCAAGGCTTTATGAAATAATGAAGAAAAAAGATGAGCTTTACGCTAAAGAAGATTTCTCTGAAGAAGACGGCGTTTTAGCATCTGAACTCGAAGCAGAATTTGCAGAACTAAACGGCTGGGAAGCTGAATCAGACGCTTCCAAACTCATACAGGGTCTTGGACTTTCCGAAGATCTTCTGTACTCTCAGATGTCATCACTTTCGGGCAACGAAAAAGTAAAGATACTTCTTGCACAGGCTCTTTTCGGCGATCCCGACATAATACTCCTCGACGAGCCTACAAACCATCTCGATATAGATGCAGTAAGATGGCTTGAAGATTTTCTCGCTGAATATTTCGGTACAGTCCTCGTCGTATCGCACGACAGACACTTCCTCAATAATGTATGTACGCATATAGTCGATATAGACTACACTAAGATAAAAATGTATGTCGGCAACTATGAATTCTGGTATGAATCCAGCCAGCTCATACAGCGCATGATAAAGCAGCAGAATAAAAAGACAGAGGAAAAGATAAAAGAACTCAAAACGTTCATCGAACGATTCTCGGCAAACAAATCCAAATCAAGACAGGCAACATCAAGAAGAAAGCTTCTTGACAATCTTACAGTCGAGGAAATGCCGGCTTCAAGCAGAAGATATCCGTTTATAGGCTTTACTCCCGACAGAGAACTTGGCAAGGAGATACTGACAGTTGACGGCATCTCTAAAACTGTTGACGGTGAAAAACTACTCAATAATGTGAGCTTCACACTCGGCAGGACTGATAAAGTCGCTTTCATATCTGAAAATGAGCAGGCTGTCACGATGCTTTTCAAGATCCTTATGGAAGAAGAACAGCCTGATGAAGGAAGCTTCAAATGGGGCATATCAACATCAGTATCATATCTTCCTACCGACAACAACAGCTATTTTGACGGCTGTGAGCTTTCGATAATCGACTGGATGAGGCAATATTCTTCTGATGAAACAGATACCTATTTAAGAGGCTTTTTAGGAAGAATGCTTTTCTCCGGCGATGATGTATATAAACAGGTAAATGTTCTCTCCGGCGGTGAGAAGGTAAGATGTATGTTTTCAAGAATGATGCTTTTCGGCTCAAATGTGCTGATACTCGATAAGCCTACGAACCACCTTGACCTTGAAAGCATAACAGCTGTGAATAACGGTCTTGTAAGTTTCAAGGGAGTTATACTTCTTGCATCACACGACCATGAAATACTACAGACTGTTGCAGACAGGATAATCGAGATAACTCCCGACGGCTGTATAGACAGAAGCGGAACATATGAAGAATATCTTGATTTTAAAAAACAGCGCAATGAATAAATAAAAAAGGCACCCATATGGGTGCCTTTTTTATTTA
>CADBQZ010000228.1 GCA_902796865.1 uncultured Ruminococcus sp.
AAATTTAATTTGCCTTATAAATTGTGAATTTTCCAAAAGTAATATTTATCATGCAGTGTTGAATAATTGTACCCCCATTATAATAGAGAAAAAAAAGTATCGTGAGGATAATATAATTCCACTACATAGAACAGAGTATATTTGGCTTTTCACAAATAATAGTGCAGCAAAAGAATATAATAAAAAAATCCACTTTAAAAAAGTTCTTGCTAGAACAGGAATTGAATTAAATGCCAAAATACTAAATGTACAGCAAAAATACGAACTTATTGACAAATTGCGAATGAGATTTGTATGTGATAGATTTGATGAACTTGAAAATAAATATTTAAAACTGAGAGATTTTGTTGATACAACAATTATTCATAACAATGATCCAGCACTGCACTCAGAATACCTTAAGAATATAAATGATATAGATTATTATTTTAAAGTCTTATCCAGATTTTCTGATAAATACACCATTCTTTTATCAACTAAAGATACCCCAGGAAACAATATACCGCAATCTGTTTTAGATATCCTGCATTCTATAGGATTTAGTAAACTTTCAAAGAAATTATGGTTAATGTATTCAGGCATTATACAAAATGGTGATATTTTATATGATATGGTCGGCAGCAAGCCTGAAGAAGCTGTAAATATAAAATACTATGACAGCAGTACTGAAAATGAATTTGTCATTTCAAGCAATGCTTGGAAAAAAGAAAATAAATCTGAGATTATAATAAACGGTGTTAACTATTCAGCAAATGTTCGTGGGATAAATATAGTTGTTTATGACAGAAATAATAAAAAGGTTATCGATTCCATAGGCTATGATGCCCATGTACATAAACCTGAATTTAAACATATATCTTTTTAATATAATCGGAGGGAAATATATGAGGTGGTAAATAAATGATACAATATGATTATGTTGCTTTCGATCTGGATGGAACACTATTAGATACCCGTAAAGGGATAATATCAGCAGTAATACGCACTTTAAAAAAATGGAAAATGAGTATACCAGATCAACAAACTCTTGAGAATATTATCGGGCCGCCCATGCAACTTTCATTAAAAACAATATATAATTTGTCTGATGATAAAGCTATGGAAATAGCAAACTGTTTTCGTGAAGAGTACACAAAAGAAGAATTTTTATTTGACGCTACTCCATATGATGGTATTTTCGATTTGCTTCAAGAATTAATAAGTAAAAAAATCAATATTGGAATTGCTACTTATAAACGAGAAGATTATGCAAAAAAGCTATTACATTGGTTTGGGTTTGATAAATTCACTCAGCATATTTTTGGCTCTGATTTTGATGGAAAGCTCAAAAAGCACGATATTATTCGTTTATGCTTAGAAAGTATGGGGTGCAATGATTATTCAAATTCTGTATATGTTGGTGACGGAAACAGTGATGGAAAAGGCGCTAATATACTTGGTATGAAATTTATAGCTGTAACATATGGTTTTGGTTTTAAGCCAAACACAGAAATAGAGTATCCTAACATTGGAATTGCAAATACACCATCGGATATCATATCTATTTTACGTTAATAATCAAGAAAAAACTGCACCAAAAAACAGCCGGATATTTTTTCTTAATTATAATAATTTATGTGTTATACTTTGCTCAAATATAATTGATAAAAATAAGAACTAACAATTAACTTTCAATATATTGGCACTTTTTAAGTACCTAAGCCATAAATATCATAGGAGGTAAAATACATGGCAAGAATATTAGTCGTAGATGATGAAGTAAATATAAGAAGAGTCGTCCGTGAGTACGCCGAATTTGACGGACACGAAGTCTTTGAAGCGGAAGACGGTATGCAGGCTGTTGAAATGGTCAAAAGCGCCAATTATGACGTTATAATAATGGATGTCATGATGCCGAAGCTTGACGGCTTCTCGACCTGCAAAGAAATAAAAAAATACAAGTCGATACCTGTTATAATGCTTTCGGCAAGAGGCGAAGAATATGATAAGCTTTTTGGATTTGAACTAGGTATTGATGATTATGTAGTAAAGCCATTTTCACCTAAAGAACTTATGGCACGAATAAGAGTAGTGCTTTCAAGAAATTCCGCTCCGGCAGAAGAGGTACCGGACAATATGACTTTTGATGGGCTTTATATCGACCTTGCAGGACGTGAAGTATATGTTGACGGTCAAAAGGCTTCAATGACACCAAAAGAATATGACCTTCTGTTTTTCCTTGTAAAAAACAAGAACCTTGCCCTTACAAGAGACAAGCTTCTTGAAGAAGTATGGGGCTATGACTTTTTCGGCGACGACAGAACAGTTGACACGCATATAAAGATGCTCAGAAACAGCCTGGGTCCGTACAGAAAATTCATTGTTACTCTGAGAGGAATGGGATATAAATTTGAATACAGCAGCGATTAAAAAAATGTTCCGTCCCGTAAGCCTTCACGCAAAAATATGGGAATATTTTATATTCTTTACGGCTGTAGTATTTATAATGCTCTGGTTCTTCCAGATAGTTTTCATAGAACATTTTTATGAATCCATGAAAACACGGGATATACGAAATGCCGTTACAGAGCTTACAGAATGCTATGGCTGTGATGACTACAGCGACAAGATAACAACCACGGCTTTAAAAAACAATATGTGTATAGATATCGTGGATAAATACGGAAGAATGATCTATTCAAAGGATACGCTTGGAAAGACCTGTCTTCTGCATGGACCCGAATCGAAGCGCATGGACTTTATATATATGCTCCGTGAAACTGCCGCAGGTGAACTCTCCTTCAAGGAAAAGGATAATGTTACCGGCACAGATATGTTGGTATACCTTGCCAAAATAGGCGATCCGAACGAACCTGATGCTTACATACTGACTAATGCACAAATAGTTCCCGTCGAGTCTACTGCTGCTATATTTAAAAAGCAGCTTCTCATAATTACTGCATTTCTAGTTATATTCAGCTGTGTTATAGCCTATTTTATGGCAAACAAAATATCAAAACCTATAGAAAAGATAACACGCTCGGCAAAACAAATGGCTTCGGGAAATTACAACGTTAAATTTGAAGGAAAAGGCTATTCAGAAATACAGATGCTTGCCGACACGCTTACTTATGCCGGACAGCAAATATCAAAAGTCGATTCTATGCAGCGTGATCTTATAGCCAATGTTTCACACGACCTGCGTACACCGCTCACCATGCTGAAAGCATATGCCGAAATGATAAGAGATCTTTCGGGAGATAATCCTGTAAAACGAAATGAACATCTCGAAATAATCATAAATGAAACAGACAGGCTCGCACTTCTTGTAAACGATATGCTTGATCTTTCAAAGCT
>CADBQZ010000229.1 GCA_902796865.1 uncultured Ruminococcus sp.
AGGCAGTCTTCTGCCTGCTCTTTCAGTCTTACAAACGGAGGTCTGGGTTCTCTGAGTATAAGCTCATGAGAATCTGCAACTTCCATAATAACTTCTTTTGCGTGTTCAAGATCGTCCGAATAGCTTATACCGAATTCAAGATCGACACGGCGAACGCCTTTTTCGCTATAGTTTGTTATGCTGGAGTTTGCGACCGAGCCATTTGGTATATAAACAGTTTTCCCGTCCAATGTGAGTATTCTTGTGTAAAGGATGCTTATGCTTTCAACATTTCCTGAGGCGGAATTGGTCTCTATAAAATCACCGGCTTTGAAAGGCTTGGTGAAAAGGATTATAAATCCGCCGGCGATATTTGAAAGGCTGTTTTGAAGCGCAAGACCTATTGCAAGTCCGGCGGCACTGAGCACAGCTATAAGAGATGTTATCGGTACATTGATTATAGAAAGCGCTATAAGAAGGATAAGTATATAAAGAGTGATCTTTACAACAGATGTAAGAAAATTTCCGGCAGCAGAGTCGATATTGCTTCGATGAAGTATTTTGTGCAGGACATGAAGAATTGCCTTTGAGAGAAAGAAGCCTATGAGCATAGAGAATAAAGCCATGCCAAGAGAAGGAAGAATATCGAGAATTTTATTTCCTATAGCGGACAGGATTATTTCTATTTTATCTTTTTCAGTGGCTGAACTGTTAAGCGCACTTGAAATAACAACACCGATCGAGTCTGTATCAACTTCCGTCGGAGCGGTGTTTACGGCGGTAAGTACAGCAGTAGTTTCTATCATATAAATTTCCTTTCGGTCAGACATCAAATATCACAATTACATTATAAATAGTTTTCGGTAAAAAGTCAATAAGGATAAAACCAAAATGAGAGATAATGAAGGGGAAAAATAGCAAATATGGTAAAAGAAAAAAATAATATATAATTTAGAATAAAAATAATGATAAGTACTTGATTTTTTTGAAAAATATATGTATAATAGATAAGGACACAAAAAAGAGAGCCAAAAGCAATACTCTTAAACCATTGACGGACAGTATTTCATATACATAAATGTACAAATAACAGAAGTTTTTTTGGACTGTATAGTCAATATATATGAAATAAAATTTGAAATATATGATTATTCGATAAAGAAAACATTCAATTATTATGTCATTGATTTGTAATAAAATTGAATTTAAATCATATATTTCGTCAATGTGAACAAATTATAAATGTTTAAAATGTTCAATACGCTAAAAAAATATTAAGGATTGCAATTAAGCATTGACTTTTTATGATGAGTATTGTATATTATTGTTACGAAAGTGTGTTTTGCGCTGTCATTTATTACAAAGACCTGCATATCGTTTGTTAAAGAGAAAATGCAGATGATCTGGCAAAAGTACAGAATGCAGACACGGTTGATTTATGGAAATTTATGGAAAGAATAACCGGCATGACCGGAAACACGGAAAGAGGTACAGGATCGAAACATGGTATCTATCAAAACAATAGCGGAAAAGTGCGGCGTTTCGATCGCAACGGTCAGCAAGGCGCTTAATGGACACAGTGATGTCGGTGACAATACAAGAGAGGTCGTTTTAGCAGCAGCAAGAGAACTTGGGTATATGCCTAATTCACAGGCCAGAGCACTCAAGATGAATAAAACTTACAACATCGGAATACTTCTCGATGATAAAGCTAAAAGCGGACTTACACATCCATTCTTCTCTTCAGTAATTGACGGCTTCAGAGTAGAGTGTGCATCACATGGATATGATATTTCGCTTATTAATCTTATTAATTCACAGATTGGCTCAAGCAAAATGAGCTGTTATGAGCATTGTATGTACAGAAAAGTTGACGGCATACTTGCTGCTTGTGTGGATTTTTACAGCGATGAGATGGCTGAGCTTCTTGACAGTGAGATACCGATCCTTTCGATAGATTTTAAAAGAGAAGGAACATATTCGGTATCATCAAACAATTCAGCCGGACTTCAGAGCATAGTTGAATATGTCCATAACTGCGGTCATACAAAGATCGCTTATATATATGGTGAGAGTTCTCAGGTAACAACGACCAGACTTAACGCTTATCTTAATACGATGAGAGCGCTCGGTCTTCAGGTACAGCCCGATTACCTAAAGCAGGGAAGATACACAGATTCGGAACTTACCGAAAAGATCGTTACTGAGATAATGAAAGGCTATGATCCGCCGACCTGTATCATCGTTACAGATGATGTTGCAGCGATAGGTGCGATGAATGCCGCAAAAAGACTTGGAATATCTATTCCGGAAGATCTTTCTCTTGTCGGATATGATGGCATAAGTCTTATACAGCTTTTAAAGCCAAAGCTTACGACATACAGTCAGGATTCATATAAAATAGGAACTGTAGCAGCTCAGAAGCTTGTAAGGCTTATAGAAAGGACGCACGACAAAGACGAGGATTATGACACTGTCGTTGACGGATATCTTATTACGGGAAATACTGTCAAAGAACTTTGACAGATTTTCATATATTCTTTTCACAGATTATTATATTTTAATTTAAAATATAATTAAAATATAATAAATATTTAAGGAGGAAACTACCAATGAACAAACTTAAAAAGACATTAGCACTGGTTGCAACTCTTGCAATCTCTGCAACAGCATTCGTAGGATGCGGCGATGACAAGTCATCATCATCATCTTCATCATCATCATCTTCATCTGATCCTTCTTCAGATAGCTCAGCTGCTGAGACAAGCGCTG
>CADBQZ010000230.1 GCA_902796865.1 uncultured Ruminococcus sp.
AATATCTCCGACAACACCGCCTCCAAGTGCTATTATACAGTCAGAGCGTGTTATACCGTTTTCACATAAAAATTCATATATGCTGAAAAGCGTCTTGCCCGTTTTTGATGCTTCACCATTTGGAAAAACAAATTTGCATATTGAAAAACCGTTTTTCTTCAGGCTTTCAGCCACAGCATTTCCATATAGCCTGTCAACGATATCATCTGTTATTATTGCTGCTTTCCTTGTTTTAAGCATTCCCGACAGTATCTCCCCACACCTGCCGAGCGCTCCCCTTTCTATCATGATGTCGTAAGATGTACTTGCATTTACATGAATAGTTTTCATTTCATTTCCTTTCGTGGATCTTTTTTATCACATAAGCTTCGAGATAAGATCTGTTTCAAACCATTTTCCTTTTTCAGCCTGTTCCGGTGTGAACCATCTTTCACCGTTAATATAAAGATCATCGTCTTTCCATTCTATCTTCATTTCCGTAACCGGTCTTTTAACGCAAAGATTCCTGTCGCAGCCTTTCACTTTATATGTCACAGACCTTTTTACAATATCCATATCATTAGGTTCAAGGATAACAGTTGTACTTCCATTTGAACTGTCACTTGTATTTATAACTTCATAGCGGTACTTGGCCGATGGTGAAACACCGGATTCTATCGTCTTTTTCACAGCAGACGATGCAAGATAGGTCGTAAAAAGAAAATATGCTAAAACTGTAAGTATATAAAGCAAAAGATAGATAGTACCCAGAAGTGTTTTTGTTCCCTCCGTAGCTCCGCTTGCAAAAAATATCACAACGGCACATATACCTATCGGTATTATAAGCTCCCAGCTTCCCATGCACATTATAACTATAGGAAGAAGCGCAGGAAGCATTATAAAACTCGCTATCCTGGTAGCTATCTGTTTTCGTGAATAGATCATCATAGCAAGGGCACCTGCCGAAAGGCAGGATATATATGCGCCAAACATAACAGGCTTTGTAATATCAACTATATAAAAAAGCGAGCGGTATGCAAGCACACATATGTATACTGCATAAACAAGTCCTATAACAGATGCGCTTCGCTTTAGCCAGATCCTGTAATCTGACAAACTTTCATTTTTCTTCTTTACATCTGTACTCATAATTATCTCCTGTAGAATATCATGTCTGATACCGTTTAGAATAATAAATTATTTGATCATATATCCGCCGTGTCATTTACAAACAAATACCCGGCTAAATACTATTATACCATTAATTCCTAAAGCTTGCAAGCAAAAAATTGTAAATTATGGTTGCAAATTATGTGAAAAGTGTTATAATATTATTATATAGCTTATAAAATCAATATAAGCAGCTAAATATATCGACTTTTATTATATTTCAAGAGGAGTTTTTATGTCAAAAAAAAGCAAAGTAATAAAAATAGCAATACTTATATTTGTTGCATTGTTCTGTATAGCGCTTACTATAATACTTATACCATTTATAAATTCACTTCGTACAGATGAAGGTAAGGAACAAGTCGAAAGAGTCATAGAACAGCTTGGCATATTCGGTCCGGTTGTATTTGTCGCTGCTGAGATAGTACAGATAATACTTGCACTCATACCCGGCGGACCTGTTGAAGTCATAGGCGGTGCGCTTTTCGGTCCGGTAAAAGCACTTATACTTTGTGAGATAGGTATATTCATTGCAACGATAATCGTTCACAGACTTGTAAAAAAGATCGGCAAGCCAATAGTCAATATGTTCGTGTCTGAAGATAAGTTCAAAAAATTTAAATTTTTACACGATGAAAAAAAGCTTGAACTTGTTGTATTTATTTTTCTTATGATACCCGGTACTCCAAAAGATGTTATAACCTATATAGCATCGCTTACAGATATAAAAGCCTTAAGATTTTATGTGCTCGCAGCGGTCGCAAGGATACCGGCACTTACTCTGTGTGTATTGTTCGGTGATTCTCTTCAGGAACGGAACTATACCCTCGCAGTGATAGTATTTGCAATAACTGCCGTTATAGGTATTACAGGCATACTGTTAAACAACCGTATCACCGAATACAGAAAGAGAAAGGTCGAAAGCCAGACTGTTTCTGAACATTCTGAGGTCAATGAAACTTCCGGAAGTATTGAAGAATAAATAGCTTAAAAGCAATATCTTCACTCTTTTGATACAAATTTTATCTTTATTCCTGTAATAATTATAAAATTCGCTCTTTACAATAAAAAGAAAATATAGTATAATAATATTATTACAAGTTCAGCAATATAAGAAAGGACGAATAATTATGATGGATATAACAAATGATATAAAATACATAGGCGTTGACGACCACAAGCTTGATCTTTTTGAAGGTCAGTTTATCGTCCCTAACGGTATGGCATACAATTCCTATATAATAAATGATGAAAAGACGGCTGTATTTGATTCCGTAGATGCAAATTTCGGTGAAGAATGGCTTGCAAATGTAAAAGCAGCACTTGACGGAAAAAAGCCGGATTACCTTATAGTATCACATATGGAACCGGATCACTCGGCAAATATAATGAGATTCAAGGAAGCATATCCTGATACGACCGTTGCAGCTTCCTCAAAGGCATTTGCAATAATGAAAAATTTCTTCGGCACTGATCTTTCAGATAACCGTATCATTATAAATGACGGCGACACTCTGGAACTTGGCAAACATACTTTAAAGTTTATAACTGCTCCTATGGTACACTGGCCGGAGGTCATCATGAGCTATGATATGACCGATAAGGTCCTTTTCTCGGCAGATGCTTTCGG
>CADBQZ010000231.1 GCA_902796865.1 uncultured Ruminococcus sp.
AATGAATTCTATGTTGATACAGCGATGAGCTTTGAAAAAGTATCAGAGATCGTAAGATGCGGAGATAAAATATCATTTATCTCCGAGCCGAAAGAGCTTATGGACGGAAGTATAACAGGCTGTGCTCTTGATGACAGAAGCGGTATAGCAGCACTTCTGTATGCAGCGGAACTGCTAAAAGATGATAAGCCGGCTTGTTCATACAGCATACTTTTTTCGGCTCAGGAGGAACTGGGTGAAAGGGGAGCTGCAATAGGTGCTTTTGACATAGAACCGGACATCGCCATAGCTGTAGATGTAAGCTTCGGAAGATGCCAGAATGATAAGGAATCTGAAACTGGTGAGATGGGTAAAGGTCCTATGATAGGAATATCACCGAGTTTGTCACGAGAGCTTTCAGATAAGCTTGAAAGTATATGTAAAGAACAGGAGATACCGTGGCAGCCGGAAGTTATGAGCGGACTTACATCGACAAATGCAGACAGGTTCAGCGTAAACAAATGCGGCTGTAAAACCTGTACGGTCTCAATACCGCTCAGGTATATGCACACTCCTGCTGAGGTGATAAAAATTAAAGATGTGGAAAATACAGGCAGACTGATAGCTGCATATATAAGGAGTTTTAAAAATGTTTGATGATATTAAAGAACTTTGCGGATTATGCGGCACTTCGGGCGATGAAGAAAGAGTAAGAGAATATATAATTTCCCGTATCGAGGGTTTTTGCGAATATAAGACCGACGCTCTCGGAAATATAATCGCATTTAAAAAAGGAAAAAATTCACCAAAGAATAAAATTATGCTTGATGCTCACATGGACGAGGTAGCATTTATAATAAATTACATAAGAAGTGACGGAACGCTCAGCATTGATATGGTGGGCGGTGTTGATCCTTCTGTGGTCATAGGAAGACAGGTCGTTGTCGGAAAAGAGCTTATCCCCGGTGTGGCAGGTTCAAAGGCTGTACATCTGCTTTCTTCTGATGAAAGGGAAAAGAAGCCTAAAATGAGCGAGCTTTATATTGACATTGGCGCAAATGATAAAAGCGAAGCTGAGAAATATGTAAAACCCGGAGATATAGTTTATTTTGCGCCAGGTTTTACCGAATTCGGAGAGGACAAGATATGCTCTAAGGCAATAGACGACCGATTTGGCTGTGCTTTGCTCATAAAACTTATCCGTTCTGAGCTTTTATATGATGCTTATTTTACATTTACTGTTCAGGAAGAGATCGGCATAAGAGGAGCAAAAACTGCGGCTTTTGCTGTAGATCCTGATATAGCGATAGTTTGTGAAACTACTACAGCGTCTGATATAGAAGGCGTTGAGGGTGCAGATAAGGTTTGCTGTTTAGGCAGCGGTGCCGTGGTATCATATATGGACAGAAGTACTATGTATGACCGTAAACTATATGATCTTGCGTTTGAGCTTGCTAAAGAAAATAATATAAAATGTCAGACTAAAACCAAGATAGCCGGCGGAAACAACAGCGGCTCGATACATATTGCCGGAAACGGAGTGCGTACTATTGCAGTATCAGCACCATGCAGATACCTGCATTCACCGTCATCTGTTGCCGATAAAAATGATCTTAATGCTTGTTATGATATGGTAAAAGCGCTGTTTGAAAAGGCGGCAGTATTATGATAAATCATATAGAAGACAGTTTGCTGATAGATAGGGAAGTACTTGTAAAAAGCTGTCAGGGCAGAAAGATACTGAGTTATCTTGATGCCTATGGTACAGCATATGATTTTTGCAGGTTTTACAGGAACGATAAAGGCTGTGTGATACTTCTTATAAATTCTACTATGCTTCTGGACGGCGAAAGCTTTGATCCGGACGAACTTAGTATGTTTGTACATATGTATCGTCCTTTCCGTATAGAAGGAAGTCAGCAGGGAATAAAAATGCTTTCGGGAATAAGCGGCTACAGAAAGCTTCACAGGACTATATTCCAGCTCGTTCCGGACCGCGGCAATGCTTTGGACGATGATGATATAAATACATCACCTCAGCTTGATGATATTTATGCGATCCTTGCAGACGGATTCCCGAATCTTCTTGATTATCCTATGTGGCTTGCTGATACTTCGCATAGGATACGTCATGGGATAAGTCGTGTTTTCAGCTATAACGGTACTACGACAGCATCAGTTATCTACGATATAAACGATTATGTTCTTGTAGGGCAAGTAGCGACCCTTACCGAAGCAAGGGGAAGCGGATATGCAAGAAAGCTTCTCAACTGGCTTGCCGGATATCTTGATAGCCAGGGAAAAACATCGCTTTTGTATGCTCTTGATACAAGAGAGAGCTTTTATCGTGAGATAGGATTTAAGGAATACAGCAGTGAGTATGTGCTGGAGAGAATAGTTGATAATAATGAAAGTGCAGTGAAAGGAAAGTTGACTGTAAATGACTAAAAATTTTTTTGGATTTGATGATAAGATATTAAAGCTTGCAAAAGAGGCAGAAAATAGTATTGATGTAACTGAAACTAACAGAATAAAAGAGTATAACAGCGAGAAGGTACTTCACGCTTTTATAGAAAACCGTGTCAGCGAGCAGTGCTTTTGCGGAAGCTCTGGATATGGCTATGGAGATATAGGAAGAGATGTACTCGACAAAGTGTATGCACAGGCATTCGGTGCAGAAGATGCCCTTGTAAGACACAATTTTGTATCGGGAACTCACGCTCTTTCTACAGCTTTGTGGGGTATTCTGAGAAAAGGTGATAAAATGCTTTCTGTCACAGGCTCACCATATGATACTCTTGAAGAGGTCATAGGTATAAAAGGAAATCAAGGCGATGGTTCTCTTATAGATTTTGGGATAGATTATGACAAGTTAGAACTTTTAGAAGATGGTACACCTGACATTGAAAATATTAGAAAAAAAGCAAAAGGCGTAAAACTTGTATATATCCAGCGTTCAAGAGGCTATTCTTTAAGACCCGCAATAACAATAGAACAGATAGAGAAAATATGCAGCGCTGTAAAAGAAGTTTCACCTGAAACTGTAATAATGGTCGATAACTGCTACGGAGAATTTACAGATACAAAAGAACCGACAGAAGTCGGTGCAGATATCATAGCAGGTTCGCTTATAAAAAATCCGGGCGGCGGTATTGCACGTACAGGCGGTTATATAGCAGGAAAAAAGGAACTTGTAGAGCTTTGTTCTTACAGGCTCACCTGTGTCGGAATGGGTAAAGAGGTTGGCTGTACACTTGGACAAAACAGAGAAATGTTTCTGGGATTTTTCATGTCACCTGAAATAACTGCAAATGCAGTCAGGACTGCTGATTTTGCGGCAGCATTGTTTTCACGTCTGGGATTTGAGTGCTTCCCTGAAAAAGATGAGAAGCGAAGCGATATAATAACGGCTGTAAAGCTTGGAAATGCTGAATTATTAAAAGCGTTCTGCTGCGGAATACAAAAAGGCTCTCCTGTTGATTCGTTCGTTACTCCCGAGCCTTGGGATATGCCCGGATATGATAGCAAGGTAATAATGGCAGCAGGAGCATTTACACTTGGAGCTTCAATAGAACTTTCGGCTGATGCGCCGCTCAGAGAACCTTATGCTGTATGGATGCAGGGCGGTATAACATATCCTTCAGGAAAAGCAGGTATACTTCTTGCACTGAAAGAGATGTATGACAGAGGACTTGTTGCGTTATAAGAGCAAGATAAGATGAAATAGTGTCAGAATAAAGCTGACAGGTTTTCTTTTATTTTGTTACTAACTACGTTAAAAAATTACAAAAATAATACAATTTCAAGACAACAAGGCGATTAGTGCCTTATAATATTGACAATCGTTCGGATAACTGATAAAATAATATGGATAGATAAAAATTTAAAATGCTCTTTTATTATTATAAGACATAACGGTGCTTATGAGTTTTAAGAGCATTTAAGTTATTATATTTGTATGGAGGCTGTCAATGGCTGAAAATAAACTATGTATGGGATGCATGGAATATAAAGGAAATGTGAAGGTATGTCCGAAATGCGGATATGTTGAAAATTCACCTCACGATCCATCATATATAGCACCCGGAACAATGCTGCATGAAAGATACCTTGTAGGCAAGGTCATAAGTGCAAACGGTCAGGGCGCAACATATATTGCATATGATACTGCTGTAAGCTGTAAAGTCCTTTTGAATGAATATATGCCCGAGGGTCTTTGTGTAAGAGTAAAAGGAAAACCTACTATAAGCGTTAATTACAATAATCTTGCACGGTATAAAGCACTTATGGCTGAATATACAGAGCTTAATAAATCGCTTGCAAAGATGAGAAGTCTCAGCAGTCATCTTTCACCGACACTTGATCTTTTTGCAGAAAATAATACAACATACGCTGTTTATGAATATATAGAGGGCATAAAGCTTGTTGATTACTTAAAAGAAAATGCCGGAGAGCTTAGCTGGAGCGAAGTATCCGCTATGTTCCCGCCGCTTTTCACAACACTTAGTCTTGTTCATAATGCAGGAGTTATCCATAGAGGCATAAGTCCTGAAACTATCTATGTTACTGATAAGGGTGAATTGAAGCTTACAAACTTCTGTATATCCGGACTTCGTACAGTAAATACTGAGCTTTCGACCGAGATATTTGAAGGCTATGCTGCTCCTGAGCAGTATTCGGCTGCGAGCAGACAGGGAACATGGACTGACGTTTATGGCATATGCTCGGTACTTTACAGGATACTTACCGGTTCAAAGCCTGATGCTGCTAATATAAGAGTAGAGAATGATAATCTTTATACTCCGCAGGAA
>CADBQZ010000232.1 GCA_902796865.1 uncultured Ruminococcus sp.
GCCTTTGTTGTGCTTACAACCTTACTTGTTGTTACTGCTTTTGTTGTGATCACTTTTGAAGTTGTGCTGCTTATTGTAGAAGTTGCTTTATTTGAAGTAGTTTTGCTTGTAGTACTTGAAGCAGCGCTCGTTGTAGTAGTTGTTGTAGTAGTTGTTGTTACCGGCGCTGTAGTCGTTATTGCGATCTCTGTAAACTTAGCAGTATAGGTGATACTTTCTGTTACAGCCTTTATTGCCTTATCCCAGCCTATGAATGCGTAAGTAAACTTATCAGTCGCTTCCTTTATCGGTTCGTCGCCCTTATATTCCGGAGTTTCACCGTATTCGTATTCTTCTTTACCGAGAGAAGTACCGTCTTCGTTTTCCCATGTTACAGAATACTTATTGATTTTCCACTGCGCATATAGATCTATTACAGCGCCGTTTTCCGTTGTAAGTTTTTCTACTTCTTCCTTATCTTTGTAAGCCTTTCCGCTTCCGTCAGCCTTCGTGTTCCAGCCATCAAATGAATAGCCGGTCATTTCAAATGTATTCTCTGACAGTGCCTGCGGAGTATCATATATGAATTCCTGATCCTCCATTTCTCCGTCAGCTTTATTAGCGTTAAATCTTACTGTGTAATAGTTTTTAGCAAATTCAACTGCCACTTCTGTATCTTCATCAGGCATTGTGAAAGAGTAAATACCACTATCGTCAGGCTCTATCTCTGTTTCGTTGCACTTTACACTCTTGAGGTAATAATTTTCATCAGCGCTTATGCCAAGATCGAGATCTACCTTTTCGCCTTCAAAGATTCTCTTTGTCTCAAATTCGTTTATTGTTCCGCCGTCATTTTTGGAAACTGTTAAAGTGTGTGAAATAGAAGGTCTGAGAGTCGTGCCGTAAAATTTAGGAATATCGGCTTTTTTGGTATAGCTTCCGCTGAAAGTATTCTCGCCGTCTGACAAAGCCTTGTTTTCTTCTATTTCTATTTTTTTGGCGTAATATGTGTCTGCTGTGATAAAGTCGTCTGCATTTGTATAACCTAAATTCAGGCTTTTTCCGGCATATATACCAAATCCTGAGTCGTTTGCCTGCGCTGTGACCTGACCGCCTTTTATATTTATAATATAACTATGTATAGCATCGCAATCATCGTCTGAAACAGCGTTTACGATACCACCCTCAATAGTGAGCTTGTCGGCAAAAAGGACTCCATTGACTTCGCCGCCGGATATTGTCAGGTTATTTTGTGAGTCTATATATTTGCTTTCTATTTTTCCGCCAAGTATATCCAGATTATCTTCAATAAAAATGTGCTTGCCGGTGTTGTCTATTATATTTCCTGAATTCAGCACGAGGCCATATATGTTAATAGGGAAATGATTATTTTCGGAGCACGAATTAAAAACAAGCTTACCTGTCTGCTTCTTCTGTCCGTATACCGATAATTTGGTGTCGGCAAAGCCGCGTATACCATTCTCGTCCTCAGTATCTATCGTCATTTTGACACCGTCCGAAAGGATAAGCATAACATCGCCTGTTATATCGAGCTCCTTTGTGAAATTTATATCTTTGTCGGCAGCATAGACCCCGTCTTTGAGATTTGTCTCTTCTCCCGTAAGGATAAAGGCGGTAGTGTTCAGCTCATTTCCGTCTGCATCAACGTAGGACAGCTCCTTTACCGACATGATATCAGCATATATGGTCACGTTGGAGCGTTCCATTGTGAAGTAATATTCATCATTATCCTTATCATATTCGGGAATGTTTTTTGATTCGATATGTTCATCATCATATCTATAATATACCTCATAGATCTTATGACCCTCGAAAGGTGTCACATTAAAGGTCACCTTGTCGCCCGGCTCTGCTTTGGTGTCTTCTGCAATGACATTTCCGTTTTTAACATCATCGCTTATGTTCACATTGTAGTAGTCGTAAAATCTTCCGTCATGCTCAAACTTTTTTAGCATCGGCTTATTTGCAATATTTTTATAGTCACTCTCAGAAAGATCTCCGCTGTAGGAATGTCCTTCACCGTCATAAAGTGTCTGTCCGTCTGCTATTTTTATCTTTGCGTAATCATACTGCTTATTCATTGCGATATAGTCGTCGTCTGAGGATAAGCCCAGTGTGATACTTTTTCCGTTAAAGCACGCCATAGCAGTTTCGGTTCCGTAAAGGCTCAATTTTCCGCCGTTTATCGTGATATAACCGGAGTCGGAGAAGAGTGCTACCATTGCTCTTGCGGTCACTGTTCCGCCGTTTATGACAATACCTTTTGAGCAGGCTAAAGCAAAGCTGCCGCTTGTTTTGGCGTTTACCGTTCCGCCGTTTATGATAAGGCTATCTGATGCGCCTATACAGTTTTGATATTCTCCTTGGGTATCCAAAACTAAAGTTCCGCCGTTTAAGATAAAGTTTTGAACCTCCAATGGATAAGCATTTTGGCAATAGCATTTTAGTGTACCTGTGCCTTTTTCCTGACCATAAATTTTTAAATAACCGTTTGTGATATTAATAGCCGTTGAATTCATACGCTCTGTCTCAGAGCCGAAGTTTATTTCCTTATCGTCCTCTAGGATAAGGTTACAGCCGCCTCTTGTGCTGCTGATAGTTTCTGTGAAAACAGCTTTATCATCTTTAGCAACGTAGAATCCGCCCGAAA
>CADBQZ010000233.1 GCA_902796865.1 uncultured Ruminococcus sp.
TATTCTGTTTCCTTAACGGATATATCCGGTGCCTCATAAACTTCCTTGTCTGACTCTTTATCAGAAAGTACGATATGTGCAACTGAAAGCGGAGGAAGTTCGATCTCGACTTTATTGCCGTTTACGTTGTTGTTTACCTCGGCGATGCGGATATCACTGTGGTCGGCAGTAACTGCATAAACTACCGCACTCTTGTAGTTCTTGGAGGAACCATCAACAGTGATAACCGCTTTTTCTGCTTCGGTCTTATTTTTATTTGAAAGGATAACGTCAACATTTGAGTCGTCGCTGCCGTCTATTGCAGCATACGCAGCCGATTTAGAAACATCCTCGGTAGATGCTTTTACGAGTGTATCACCGAAAGCGTTTCCTTCACCGTCATAGTTTGTATAAAGGTTTATTGCAGATGCAACATAAGGGCATTCCGGGATAGTTCCCCAATATGTTGCAAAGTATACATTATTATCAGCAAATGCTCCGAGAGCTTCTGCTTCTGCTATAGCTGATATAACGTTCTTGCCTGTTGTCTTCTCGTTGCCAATATCAGCAAGGTTGTATTCTGATATAGCGAGCTTTGTTCCGGGATAATTCTGTTCTATAGATTCCTGAAGCTTCGGCAGGAGAGGGAAGTAGTCTTTGAATGTAGGCTGTAACCAGCTGTTTTCCTGATATGTCGGATCGTAAAGACTTCTTGCCGCCTGAAGCTTACCGTCATCTGTTGAACAGTCCTGAGAATAATAATGTATATCGAAAACATCGAGAAGTCGCTTACCGGTCTGCTGCTCAGCTTCCTTCATTCTCTGGAGGTAATAATCAACATACCATGTGTAATTGTTCTTCTTTGATTCCCATACAGGATCTGTATAATTATTATTATTTCCGGCTGTGATACATGGAAGCATACCCCAGAGAGCAGGACCGAAAACTTCTGCATCCGGGTCTATCTCTTTTACTACCGAAGCAAGTTCTATAGATTTATCTATAAGCTCATCAGCACCACATTCATCTTTGTGCATAAGAGGGTGTGTATCGTTCCAGAGAAACGGTTCATTATCTAAGCTGTAACCTTGAATACCTGTATTACTCTGTGAGTTTCCAAGTGTATTTACAATAAAGTTTACATATTCATCCATGTAAACCTTATCATCGGTCTTATCAGGTGTAAGAGAAAGCGCTCCGCCTTTTCTTGCCAACACTTCAAGCCATCTGCTGCTTGGAGCTACCTGATCGTTTGTTACAGTACCGTCTTTGTCGGCAGCAACGTATCCGCCCATCTGAAGTGTTGCAATTTTATATGGTATATTTGCACTTCCGGCTTCTTCTGAAAGTCTTCTTACTGCATAACCGGCACCGTCCGATTCATCACCGAGGTGTGTATCTGAATGGTTGACCCAGTCTTCACCGGCATTTGACCAGTTAGTTTCCCAGTTATAAGCTGTGTATCTGTTTCCGCCCTGGCGGACTGCATTTACCTTTACATCTCTGTAATTTCCTGTATTACCAAATTCGTTGACACCATAGATAAGCGGGCTGATAGCCTTTTTTTCTCCTGAAAGGTCAACTGTAACATTCATACTGTAACTGCCGTCAGCATTTACGATCATAGATGCCGGAAGCTGTGAAAGACAAGCGAGTGACATAACACCTGCTATAAGACCGGCAAATTTACGGCGTAAAAACATAATTAAATTCCTCCTCTGTATTTATCTTTATATTTATAGCATTAACTTAAACGTTTAAGAAAATGCCCAAAAAATAATCTCATCTCTGTTCAGGATAAAATAAACAAAGATAAGCATATTGCCAAAAGTGCAGACCGTTTTTCAAAACAAAATGAAGTCAGGCAGTTTGTTTTGGAAAACGGCAGCAGCAAGAGCAAGTTTACTGCAGGCACTAAATAAGCAATCATTATGAAAGGACTTTTCTGCCTCTCTCGTATGTATAGAGAATATCATATAAACCTTGAAAAATCCTTAATAAAACTTTAAGAAAAAGCTTTATTTCCTGTTTGATTTATCGTTTGTTTATGGAATTGTATTATTATTTTGGATAAAATTAACAAATATTCCAGTTCGATTACGGTTGCTTGGTCTTAAAATATGTGTAAAATGCTGATTTTATGCTATTTTCATTTTTAAAGAAAACGTTTAAGATATTCTATATCTTAAAATACATTTGCATATAAATTATAATTTTTATATTTTATTTGCACAAAAAATAAAAAAATAAAAATAATCATTTTTATTGAATTTGCTCTTTACAAATCAAAAATAGTATGATATAATATTCTAGTAATCGAGGTGTGGCTCAGTTTGGTAGAGCGCTGCGTTCGGGACGCAGAGGCCGTGGGTTCAAGTCCCGTCACCTCGACCACCCTAATATGCGTATTTTTAAATGTTAGAAAAAGGGCGTAATTGCGTTAAATATCGCAGTTACGCCTTTTTTCGTTTATCTGGATATATGCAGTTTTGTTTGTCACGGGGTAAAAAGCCCTAAAATCCGTCGTACTTTTGTTTTTCAAAACAGCTTTCCTCTTATGAAAAATAGGTACGACAACTCCGACAGGCTTATTGAGGTTGTTTGTTAGTGTGGGCAGTTGTTTGGGTTTCTTCTCTTTCTTTAGCCTTTTCGAGAATATCGGTATATTCTTTAATAGGAAATTTTTTCAAACTGTAGGTTTTATAATTCATCCTGCTCGGGTGCATTGGATAA
>CADBQZ010000234.1 GCA_902796865.1 uncultured Ruminococcus sp.
ATGTACCGCTTCATACTTCTTGTCGAGCAGTGTGCTTAACGTGGTCTTGCCGCAGGCAGAAGCACCTATAAAAACATATATCTTATCCATTTAAAACCTCCTGTTCACTCATCTTACGTTCAAGGTAATCACGGCATGTCTTTTCTATAACAGCTCTTGCCTCCGAAGCACTCATATCCAGCTCACAGCAGGCTGCATGAAAGTGACCTCCGCCGCCGTGTATCCTGCATATCTCATCTACCGAATAATCTCCGCTGCTCCTCATTGAACATCTCATTCTTCCGTCAGGGAGCTCTCGTATCGTAATTCCGATACACACTCCCTCGATCTGCTCAACAAGGCTATTTATGCCTTCAATATCTGAATCAAGCACACCTGCTGTTTCAAGATCCTTCAGCATGATGACACCCGTCACAACCTTATCATCACAGGTGAAATGAAAGCTTTCACGCAGAATGTTTTCAATTTTCATTCGTCCAGCAGTCTTTACAAAAGTATTGATTCTACTTATGTGATAAATATCAGCCCCTGCTTTTGCAAGATCGGCGGCAATCTCAAAGGTTTGCGCTCTGGTATCTGTAGTTCTGAAACAGAGCGTATCAGTCACGATAGCAGTATAAAGCAAACTTGCGATCTCTTTTGTGACGGTAACACCCATCTCTTTGATGATCTTGTAGATTATCTCACTGCAGGCTCCGCAATCGGTCTCAACATAACGGTAATCGACCTCGTCAAAGGTGTTGTGATGATGGTCTATGCAGAATGTGAAATTCTTGTCCGAATATGTGCCGACTCTCTGACGGGAAGCGGAATCAATGGCTATATATACAGGATAGTTGACCTCATCAAGCCTGATCTTATCCGTCATATATCGGTGAATACGAGGGGTATCATCCTGCCCTTTGACGGTACACTTCTTTCCGATAGACTGTAATGCAAGAGCCAATGCAAATGCCGAGCACACACAGTCACCGTCAGGTCGGATATGATAGACCACACAGTAGTTATCGTATTCTTTGAGCTTTTGAGCCATTTCTTTAATAGATATGTCCATTGACAACATCTCCTTAGGTTTAATTTTGCAAAAACGGAAAAAGCACTTAAAGAGTCCTTCCGTGAAAATAAATTAAAGCATATCTTATCAAAGTGGTTGAAGCTGACAAGCTAAGCTTTTATCTTCTCTTTCGGAACATTGTCGGTATCTCCGTAATATTTGATGCTTTTATTATACCGTTGTTTGCTCCGTGTGTCAAGCTGATATGAGAATTGTATTTGTTGCTATTTCACAAAAAGTACAGTATTTATTATAGCAATATTATTGACAAAAACCAAAAACCGTGCTATATTTTAGTATATAATTAATAATTATGTTATTTAGGAGGCGGAAAATGAAAAATAATCGAATTCTACTTACCCCCGGTCAGATGATAACAGCCGAGAATAAAGAACAGGGCGTTGTTCAGGCATTTACAATAAAACGCATATTAGGGGAAGGCGGTTCTTTCTGTGTTTATTCTGTCGTTGACAGCTACGGTAACAGCGGCACTCTCAAGGAATATTATCCGTATTCTCTTAGTATGTTTCTTGAACGTGCTGATGATGCAAGTATTATAACAAAGAATATCAATACGAAAAAAGCTCTTGAACGTGGACGGATCAGGATAGAGAAAAGCTACCGCAAAATAAGAGCTATTCTTTCAGAAAATGAGTCTACAAGAAATTTCTTTGTTTCAGGAAAACTGTTTTATGGTGTAAACAATACACTCTATATTTATTATGAAAATGATATGATCGGCAATTCGTTCGATCGTTATCTCTCTTTGTCTGATTTTAAGAATCTTGAACAAGAAAAAAAGCTTGTAAATATAATGGAGATCATTTCAGATCTGGCAAAGAAGATCGATGCAGTAAACAACACAGGCGATGGGTATTATTTCTTTGATATCACACCGTACAATTTCATGGTTCTGTCTGCTCCTTCGGGAGAGCCGATCAACAATAATACATATCTGGTAGATATAGATACGATCACAAGCACTGATGAGATAATTAATCGGACAAGCACTGCTGTGGGCAGAATAGAAACAGGCTTTCATTCCGAGCTTATACTTGCGGATATGGACTGTCTGCGAGAGAATCTTGAGCTTGCAAAGGAGGCAGATGCATACTCTGTTATGGCTGTACTTTTTTATGCTTTAACAGGAAAAAAACTGAACGAAAACAGAAACGAGATAATTGACTGTTTCAGAAAAGCAAAAATGATAAAGCAAAGTAAGATATTAAGTGAGGAACAGAAAGAGCACCTGATAGCACTTTTGGTATCATTATATGAAAAAACAGCTTTGAATCATTTGACGAATCGAAATTACAGACCGTTTTCATGTGAGGATATCATAGTCGGGCTTGACGAAATAATAAGATTACTTACAAGGATAATGCTGAATAATAACGAGGATCAAGGCAGCGGTACACTTGCCAACAAGGACGATTCTGTTAATGCAGAGCTTATGTTTTCAAATATGCTATATAAATATCCATTGTATGACTATACAAAAGGAGACGAGATCAGAGTCCTCATTCTTGGTTTTGGCGTTTATGGCAAGGCTGCCTTTGGTGCTGCTTTTTCAAATGGTCAGATATTACAGGAGAACGAATCCGTCTTTAGCTACAGAAAACTCAGGATCGCACTGGTTGAGAAGAGTATAGATTTTCAAAAGTTTTTTAATGAGAAGATGCCCGGTCTTGCAGGATTTGCAGATATTTCACAGGATTCATGGAGCGATAATGAGAGCGAAAGCTTGGGCAATAACATATATGCTGATATTTCTTATCATAACAACATCGTGACGGCGAAAAACATAAAGGATATTGTGGATCGTTATCCGGCTGATTATATTATTTGTGCAATGGATAATGACGATTATAATCGTACGATAGCGAATAAAATCTCGTCTATTTGTAAAGGCAGATGTTTTATTGGCTGCATACAAACCCATAGAATGAGCGATGGGGATAGCAGCGAGTATAGGAGAAAAGTTTATCCGATTTCACCAATCAGCAAGGCGGAGGAGATCTATTCAGGACTGATGAGACTTGCACTGAATTATCATATCCTTTACGATAAAAACAAACACAGACGAACAAATATTAATTCACTTAAAGCAAGCTTCAATGATAAAAAGAAAGATTTTTATTCGTATCAGTCGAATTTTGCTGCTGCATTAAATCTGAAGTACAAGCTACACAGTCTAAATATAAAATGGAGAGAAGACGACCGCTATTCTATGGCAGAAGAATTCAGCAAGACATTACAGGATAAAAATGCAATGCCATACTTGATAGATATGGAACACAGACGCTGGGTTGCAAACAATCTTGTACAGGGGTATCTGCCTCCTGAATCGGTGGATAATAAGTACCAATATGACTATTCATTTATGTTTAAAGTCAACAATGTGCGGGTGACCGAAAAGACTTCTCAAAAGTACAGTGTTCCGCTTTATCATACCGCAATGGTATCATCAGATTGTGATACAGGTTCTTGTATACCTTATGGACTTGATTGGGACAAAGATGACTGGTATGATGATCCGTCATATCTTTCAGGTCTGGACGAACTTGACAAGGTCTCTCTGCTTGTACATCATTATCTCAGGGATAACAGGGATCATTATGATGAGAAATGTGATTATCATTTTGATAAACTGGACGAAATGTTCAAAAATGATCAGGAGCTTTATGAAAGCTTCAAGGAATTAAAAGACCTCTATATGCTTGTCAAAAAGGATATTAAGTATGGAGCGGAAAACCACGGTTATGAGTCAGAACGGTTCATAAGTATAATAAAAGCCAGAAAGGATCAGAGCAATGATCCTGATTTCATAAAAATGTTTGAAGACGGTATAGATCATCTGGAACAAATATGCAGTCTGCTGTTTGTTCGCCTCGAATACCTGACATATAAGGATTATAAAAGCTATGACCGCCTGTTTATAAAGAACATTCCATTTATACTCAAATACAGTGATTTTGCATTGATCCAGAATATTAGGGACGCTCAAGATAATAATGTGCTGTGGGGACTGAAAAATCCGCTTGAGTTTGATGCGTCCAGAATAATATATTTGGAGATGATAGAGACCGACTTAAATATGACGATCAGATCTGTGCATTCGCAAATGAGAAGTTATGTTAAACAGTTCAGTAATATTCTGGTGTTCCAAAAATGCAGAAGATTTTTTGATGATGTTAAGCTTCACATCATAATATACGACAGAGATTCCAAGTTTGATATTCTTGAACTAAAAAACATAATAGCAGATGAGTGTGACAGACATTTGATCGACAGTAAAAGAATAATTGTACACTTGATAAACAAGCTTTCCAATCTTGACAGCATTGTAAAAAGAATTATTCCTAAAACCGAAAGTGTAGTACCGATCAATGGTTTTAAAAAGTCATCTGTGTTTTATAGAATACTAAGAGATATGAAGACGAAGGAGATATTTGATTACAGAGATTGCATTATTCATAAGAGTCTGAATATCCGTGAGTATATGTCGCTTTACGACTCGGCGGTAATGCAAGCAAATCAAGCGATCAATGAGACTTTTGATTATTTAACTATGTGGTCTTTGTTTTCGAGAAGATATATCTATGAAGGTATACAGGGATATCAGAGCATTGAGCCTGCTGCGATATGGAACCAGACCTGTCAGATGATCAATCAGTCTTTAAGAGGAGAAACTCTGTTGTGCGGTATAGTGAATCCTGTGATAAACGGCACATACGATCAGTTCTTTTCAAGGAACTATCGGTTGGGTGGAGTGGAAGAAACAATACGAGAATTCTTATTAACTGCACAACGATATAATCTTATTGCAAATCCACGGATCATAAAGCTGAATGATAATGAATCTGTTGAACCAGTATATTCGGTTCGTTTTAATTATTCTTTGGATATATACCCTGACTATAAGAATGGTAAGCAAAAGGATCTTGGAAATAAAATTGATGAGGTAATAACAAGAATTATAAACAAAAAGCCGTTTGAGATCATTCAGTCTGATACGGAGAATCCCCAATATTTTGATTATTATATCATCCGTAAAAGCTTTTATCTGGATCCATATAAATCAGATGAAAAAAATAGCATTAATTATAATGCCAAGTATATAGAACGCTTGATCGATCAGCTTGTTGCAAATCGTTTTATCATCAGGACAACAGAAGCAAAAGGTGATACCACTATAACCCGTTACAGTATTGAGAACAGACGCTTACTTGATATCCTTTCTAAAGGAGGAGCACTGCTGGAATACTTTATTTACTTTGCATTAAAGCATTCAGGTGAGTTTTCTCAAGTGGCTCAGAGTGTTTTGTTCAGGTGGAATAAAAATGATATGGCATCATCCATAAACGAATTGGATGTTTGTTCCGTTAAGGGAATGAAAGCAATGTTTGTATCTGCAAAAGCTTGCCAGAAGATCGAAAGAGAAATGATCAATGAGATATATACTTATTCATCTCAATTAGATGCCATCCCGGTCCTTGTTTCGGGACATGGCGGTACAGATAAGTTGAAAACAATTAATATGGTCAAGGATATGGATAATATGTATTTGATTTGTTATGATGATTTTCATTCGGAAAACATACCGATGAACGGAGGTAATAAATTAGCACACAGATTAAAAATGTCAGCAGAGGCAGATGAGAAGCTTCTTTCAGAAAAACTGATTGATGTGTTCAATAATAATTAAGACTGAAAGGAAGTTAGTATATTGAATAATTATGAATACACTTCGCTGTTTTCTGATAATTTTGATAATGTTTTTGTTCCATATCTAAGTGTTGATAAGCTGGACAGCATACGACAAAAGCTGAAGGATAAACAAGAATGGGTAAATGATTTCAAGGTGTTGGTCAGAAAGGCTTTTGAGTATGATTACTATCGTGAAAACGGAGATTTCCCTGCGATAAATGAAAATAGTGAAAACGAGTATATTAGAAAAAGGATCCGAAATGTCAGGAGTAATCATTCAGGAGTAATCAGAGAAAAAGAAAGAAAACTCCAGGAAATTGATGTGAGCAAAACAGAAACAATCAACACTGTGATAAAACCTCTTTTAAAAGATGATAATGGCTATTCCTACCTGTGCAGGATTCTGGAGCTTAAAAATCACAGCGAAATGACAGCTCAATACAGTAGTCTTCTGGAATACAGCCTTAGTGACAGTTGGCTCAAACCGAGAGAATATTTTGAGAGATATCTTATACCGAAAAAAGATCAGGAAATGCACACGGATCATCTTTCAAAAACTAAATTTCTGGTAGAGCTGACGAGAGCATTGTGCAGCTGTGCTGAAAGAAATACGGGGAAATGGTTGACCAGTGCCCGCCCCAAATTCTGTCTTCACGATCTCACAGCTCTTTTTGACCATGGGATTGAGAATTATTCCGACAGAGAGATACTTGAAATATTCTCACAGCATCTTGTACAGGCGGAAATGGATAAGGATTATATACTGAAAACACTGAACGGTATAATAAATGACATACGTTCAAAGGACAATCCCTCAAAACAAAAGATCATAGTAGCGGAACAAATTGAGAAGATATTATCAGATAATTCAATTGTTTCATCAAGTGAGACTTCGGTCGAGTTTGGGCTGGAGTCCTTTGCTGAGATTGAAAAAAGAATATATGCACTCAGGGATGATTACGAGAATTCGATCAAGCCTTTTATAACGGCTATCGAAAACTTTAAGAAAAACAGCATTGTTATGCAGAAAGACTATGTTGTTTACACCCTAAAAAATATAATAAAACCAAAGAGTGCTAAAGCACAAAAATGCCTTGAAGAGATAATATGCATTTCCGAAATGGATTTTGATGAAGCCAAATCGAAAGGAGCAAAGCTGTATCACGATTTCATCGATCAGGAGAAACAATGTCTGAAATGCAAGACTGAAAAATCAAATAAAGTGGATAATGCCTTGAAAAAAGAATTGACAGAGCTTGAGAAATTCAATAAGAACTGCACATATGCGGAAGAATCAGTCGATAGCAGTAAAAACACAAATAATAAAAGCAATTCAAAAAATGGCAACGAGCATTATGATGAGATAAACTTTCGTATCGTATATTACTATGCCAAGGCATACAGCTTTTTATATCCGCATGATGAGCTAATGCATAGAGTGTTTGTTAAGCTTGACGGGATAAATGACAGTGCAAAGCTTAATGAGCCATATAAGCATCTGATATATCTGTTGGCAGCTGACAGGACAGATGAATGTCTATCGTCGGTAAAAACGATCAATGCTCTGAGAGAGTTCATTTACGACTGCTGTTTTGCACTCAGAGAGAAACGAGATCGTGAGGCTGTGCAATATTATCGTTTACAGTTGGATAGGTTTATCCCAGCAGAGAAGCGTAATTCGGATATCATCTCACAATGGTATAAGACTTTGAATGAAAATCGGAACTTCAATTATTCAGAGCTTGAAGTATTCAGAGGAGATATAGGCAAATTCAAGCAGTCCTGTAATGATGAAAGTTTATCAAAAGGATTAAGAAGTATTCTTAAAAGCATTAATGAATATGAGCGGATCTCAGAGACCGATAGAATAACTGAACAGCTTTTTACCTTTGCTTTTGAACAGCCTGCGGTTAATTACAGATCTGTTGAAGAGTTGGTTTATTTCAGAGTTCTCGAAAACCACGGCAGCATAAAAGATGCTAAAGAGCCGATCATGAGACTGTGGAAAAAGAAATCGAGCAAGGAAAAGATATCAGATAATGCTGAAAATGAACGGTTTACTGTAGACTATCAGGATATGTATTACAGTGAATTTGCATATTACGATGATATTGATAAAATGATAGATGATCTTGAGAAAAACGGTTTTGCAGTTGTCAAGCTGTCGGCTGCGGATATTCGCAAGACAGCTAATGCATTGTTCAATTATTTAATAAACAGTGTTGTCGTGCTCCTTTTGAACAGCAGTAAAAATGAGTCTGTCCGTATGATGCTGGATTCATATAAGTGTAGAATGAAAGATGACAGCAAAACATATAATTTACTGATGAATAGCTTGAACGAAACCGGCTATGTTAAAGTCTACAATATTATTTCATCAAAGCAGCAGGCTGTTTCATACAGCTTGCTTGAGGAAAATGCTTTAAAGGATTTATGTAATGATAAAACTGATATTGATGGTATATTGGATGAAATAAAGAAAGGGCTGTTCAATATATTACATCCAAGCTTTGTTAAAAGTATCGATACTTATACCGCAATGAATGTAAACGATCTGTCTTTCAAGGCACCGTTAGTAAGCAGAGCTTCACTTATTAAAGCTTATACAGCGATGAGCATACTTTCTGGCACAGACGATCTAACAGCATTTAAGAACACCATAAACCGAATCCTTGAACTGTGCGGCTTTGCCCAGATGGATAAGAAAAACGCCTTGGACTGTTATATGATTGCCGTGTACTATTATCAATTAAATTTGGGCGATACGGTTTTGATCAGTAAAGGGTATAAGGGGTGCAAAGAAAAACTCGACCAGCTTAAAGGCAAGCTGATGATAACATTCCCTGATGATCTAAAATCACAGCTTGATAAGGGTACAATGTTTTTATCGGAAATAGACTATGAGAATGATAAGGTTTCTTTTAGTGACTCGGTACACTCGAATATCTGGAACAAGTATATTAAAAAAGTCAGTTTAAGAGATGCAGATTATATCTATATTCCATACTATGGGTTCGTATTGAACGATGAAGGCGGAGAAAGATATTTGCTCGTTTTAGTTTATCCTGTAAATATCAGCAATGAGGATAATTCTGAAAACAGAAAAGAGCCTGAAGCATGCTGGGGTATATTGTTTGATTGCATCAGAAATGAACAAGGCATTGAAAAAGTGTTTAATCTGGAGAATTTATGCATAAGTCCGCAGAATGCACATATCAAAGATCGTAAGTATATCGTTTATATTCCTCATAAAGAGTTCTTCAGGATAGTAAATGCTGTTTCACCATTCAAGAAGATAGTTGCAGCAGATAGTTATCCTATTTTAACTTTTCATTCATTTGAGATAAAGAACATGCAAAATAAGGATAATATACTATGCTTATTTGCGGTTGGTCATACAGATGATGGAACCCGACAAATCCTGGGCGGATGGACCTTTGTAAAGGAGAAGTTTAATAAAAACTGCTGGGAAACTATTTTTTCGGATCTGAAAGAAAAGGGCATCACAGATGTAGGACTTGTATGCACGGATTTGCCAAATAACTTTGAACAAGCCTTGGAGAAAGAGTATCCAAAAGCGAAAGCACAATGCTATAGCTATATGATACAGCTTATTTCAGAGAACAATCTGAAAAGATTCTGCACCAAAACTCCAAAGACCAGGATTAATTATCTTAATGATGAAGACAAAGAAAAGAAGCCCCACAAAATATTATTAAAAGAGCTCATAAAAATACAAAGAAACTTGATATGTGCAGATAAGGAAAAGGATGCAGAGAAGTTGTGCGATAAATTGCTGCTGAAGAATAAGGATCCATATTATGATCAAATCTGGCATGGAGAAGCATTTAATAAAGAAAAGGTATTGTCATTCTATGAGCTGAATAAAACAACTCGTGATTATCTGTTAAAAGAATATAAGAATGATAGTGACCGCTCAATTGTACTTAAAAAAGTTAAATTGAAAATCAAAAGTCAGATCGAAGCAGGTGTTATGGATAAAGGCGATGATATCAGTATCGAAACAGCGGAGAAAATGCTTGGAGAAATACTGCTGAAGTATTCAAAGGAAATAAGACCTCATTAGAATATTCATTCTAATTCTTGGCACAAAACTTATACTATAATTTTGTTTTTTGCAATAGCAGCGTTTGTTTTCTAAAAAGAAATTCAAACGCTGCGTTTTTTATTGTTTAGGCGAAACAGAAATGATGGTAGTATCATCAGGGTACATAAAGGAATCAAAATCATTCCAATCAGTTGCATTAAGAACAGCTTCTTTGAATTTCTGATTTCTTCTTATCATTACTTCAAAACCATCACTGCAAAGCAATAGATTATCTTTTATCAGTGTTCTGAAGATATGACATTTTTCGATAGCTTCATTGCTGTTAATAAACGTGTTTTTCAATTTGTTCGGATTGGTGTGTCTATACAATGTTTTTGACGTGTATTCATATATGAAACTGTCACCTATTTGCAGAATAGTGGCTTGTTCAGACTGCATATTCAACAAGCACAGTAATAGAGTGCAGCAGTAATTGTTATAATCGTGTCTTTTTTGTTCTGCTTTTTCTTTCAGGCATTGTTGAATGAAAAATATGGTTGAAGATATTATATGTTCATCATCAGAGTTTGTTATTATTTCACAATTATTGACCCAGTTCTCAACGGCAGCTGAGCAAGCAGTAAAAGATGCTTGTTTACTGTTAAGATATCCGC
>CADBQZ010000235.1 GCA_902796865.1 uncultured Ruminococcus sp.
AACATCAGTATTCTTTTCAAGCCATGCTTTCTGTTCTTCTTTTGTAAATACAGGCGGCTTTGTCTTGAAAATATTCTGCCATGTACCGTCCGCAAGTACATCCATATATTCATCAGAAATGTATACATCTATCGCATTGTCACGGTCAGGGCGTCTTATGTTATCAACGAATTCAAGTCCGAGTACCTGCGGCGACTGACGCAGCCACCAAATATCTGCCTTATTGCCTGCAAGTCTTGTACAGTGTATTCTGGACTGCTGACCTGCACCAATACCTATAGCCTGTCCGTTCTTTACATAGCATACAGAATTAGACTGTGTATACTTGAGTGTTATAAGAGAGATCAGTAGATCTTTTTTCTTATCATCGGGAATATTCTTATTATCAGTAACAATATTATTGAGCATATCCTCATCAATTTTAAGATCATTTCTTCCCTGCTCAAATGTTACGCCAAATACCTGCTTTTTCTCTATAGGCTCAGGAGTATATGAACGATCAATCTTAATTATATTATAATTACCATTACGCTTTGATTTTAATATTTCAAGCGCTTCATCTGTATAATCCGGAGCGATTATACCATCAGATACTTCACGCTTGAGCATAAGAGCTGTTTCCTTATCGCAGGTATCAGAAAGTGCTGCAAAATCACCGTATGATGACATTCTGTCTGCGCCTCTTGCTCTTGCATAAGCACAAGCCATTGGTGAAAGTTCTCCAAGATCATCGACAAAATAGATCTTTTTAAGTGTGTCGTCCAGCGGAAGTCCTATAGCAGCACCAGCCGGTGAAACGTGTTTGAATGAAGCAGCAGCACAAACAGCTGTAGCTTCATGAAGCTCTTTTACCAGCTGCCAGCCGTTGAATGCGTCGAGAAGATTTATATATCCCGGCTTTCCGTTTAAAACTTCTATCGGCAGATCACCGTTTTCAACAAATATCCTTGAGGGTTTCTGATTCGGATTACAGCCGTACTTTAAAAACATTTCTGATGACATGATAATACTCCTTAATTATTTTTATTTATTATCTTTGATTCGTATTTTCCGGTTGCAAGATCAATATATCTTACAAAAAGAGAAACTTTATTTTCGCTGTTAAGACTATCCCAAAGCTTATCGGCAAATTCATTTATATCATTTGGGATACTAATAAGCTCAGGTTCTCCTTCAAAACTAGGCAAAGGATCGCCGTCTCCCATATATGTATGAATAAAGTGACCTTCACCGTTTCGTGGATCATTATATGAAAATGTAAATCTTCTGCATGATGAAGGGTCTCCGTCTGCACTTTTTAGTATAGACATTGCGTAGTTGAATTTTCCGTTCTCTGTTTTTATTATTCCTGAGATCCTGGGGGTATAGTTAGGAGCATCATCTTCAAACTCTCTCGTTCTTAATGCCTGTTCAAATGTCTGCTGTGAATTCATAAGGTCGTATATAGTATCCGTTTGATCTCCGTTAGTAACAATAGTCTTATTGCCAAGAACTCTTACAGGTGAATATATAATAAGATGCGGATCTGTAAGCTTTGAAGGATCAAAAGCCTGTGTTTTTATTCCTTCTCCGTCCTCAACAAAAACTCTGTTGCGGCTGTTTACACTTCTGCCCATGATAAAATAAGCGGTAACAGCGCTTTTTCCGTCTTCAGATTTTCCTATAATGATGCCTCTTCCGGGATATGCGTTAGCCGAAAGCTCAGCATAAATATCTTTTTTTATCATAATCTATTCCTCCGTTTTTCAGATAACTTCTGCTTTTTCGTTCACTATCTTTATCCTGTCATCACAAAACAGCGATACTGCTTCAGGAAGTATTTTCCATTCAGCCTGTTCCATGATCCTCTTTTGGAGCATTTCAGGTGTATCACCGTTTTTCACTTCAACTGACTTCTGCATTATTATTGCGCCTGCATCTGCTTTTTCGTTTACAAAATGTACAGTTGCTCCGCTCACTTTTACACCGTAATTTAAAGCCGCTTCATGAACTTTCAAACCATAAAAGCCTTCGCCGCAGAATGAGGGGATAAGCGCAGGGTGAACATTCATTATCTTATATGGATATGCTTTTGTGACCGCTTCATCAAGTATTGTCATAAATCCTGCAAGAACAACAAGATCTGCTTTTTCCTCATTAAGTGCATCCAGTATAGCAAGACTGTATGACTTGCTGTCACCATACTCTTTTCTTGGCATCACACGAGTTTTTATGCCATTCTGCTCTGCTCTTGTAAGTGCATACGCATCAGGCTTTGACGAAATAACGCAGGTTATCCTGCCGTTTTTTATAATGCCGCTTTTCTGAGCATCTATAAGTGCCTGCAGATTTGTACCGCCGCCGGATACAAGTACTATTATATTCTTCACCGCATATACCTCGCTTTAGCAGATTATAACGCCTTCATCGCTTTCAGTAAGTTCGCCTAAAATATACGATTCTGCATTCGCCTTGTTAAGGACTTCAACTGCCTTATCAGCATCGTTCTTATCAACAGAAACGATCATTCCAACACCCATATTGAATGTATTGAACATATCTCTTTCAGGAATCTTTCCGGTCTGTGCGATAAGGTCAAATATAGGAAGTACCTGAACGCTTTTTCTTTCGATCTTAGCAGATATGCCTTCAGGAAGAGAACGTGGGATATTTTCGTAGAATCCACCACCGGTTATATGCGATATAGCTTTTACATTGACCTGTTCCAAAAGCTCAAGAACAGGCTTTACATATATCTTTGTAGGAGTAAGTAAACAATCACCAAGCGTGCAGCCGATCTCTGAATAGTGTCTTGCTAAAGTCTGTTCATTAACGGCAAAAACTTTTCTTACAAGTGAAAATCCATTTGAATGTACACCGCTTGATTTTATTGCGATAAGCACATCGCCTGCTTTTTGTGAATCCGGTTTCAAGATCTTATCTTTGTCAACCACACCAACAGAAAAACCGGCAACATCATATTCATCGACAGGATAGAATCCCGGCATTTCTGCTGTTTCACCGCCTACAAGCGCACAGCCTGCCTGAACACATCCGTCAGCGATACCGGAAACGATCTCTGCTACCCTTTCAGGATAATTCTTTCCTACAGCGATATAATCGAGGAAAAACTGAGGCTTTGCTCCGCAGCATACAATGTCATTCACGCACATAGCAACACAGTCGATACCTACAGTATCATGCTTGTCCATTAAAAATGCTATCTTGAGCTTTGTTCCGACACCATCAGTACCTGATACAAATACAGGTTTTTTTATTCCTGTAAGATCCGGTTCAAAAAGTCCGCCGAATCCGCCTATTCCCGATAAAACACCTGCTGTTGCAGTTCTTTTGACGTGTTCCTTCATAAGCTCTACAGCTTTATATCCAGCTGTAACATCAACGCCTGCATTTTTATAACTTTCTGAAAAACTTTTCATCTATCTGCTCCTTAAAATTAGATCATTCACGTCCGCTCCAACAATATGAACAAAGCTGACATTCCGGCTTGCCTACTGCTCTTACAGTTCCTTCGAGTGATTGGAATTCCAAAGAAGTAAGCTTCAATCTGCGGCATATCTCATCTCTTAGATATGCTCCCCTTTCGGTATTTGAATCACTATACTCATTTATGTATTTTACGCCTTCAGCGCCTTCTTTTTCATCAATTATCTGTCTTGCAATAAGTTCAAGCTCAGATGTGCTTCTTGAAAAATTAAGATACTTACATCCATACATTATAGGCGGACAGGCTGAACGCATATGTATCTCTTTCGCACCGTTTTCATAAAGGAATTCCACAGTTTCACGCATTTGTGTTCCTCTTACGATGCTGTCATC
>CADBQZ010000236.1 GCA_902796865.1 uncultured Ruminococcus sp.
GAGGAAGCCGGAAGACTTGATGTTCCCGGACGCCCGGTAGCATATAAGACTACCGATAATTTTCTGAGATGTTTCGGGCTTTCTTCGCTTGATGATCTTCCGCCGTTGGTGCGTGACGATGAGGACAAGCAGACAAGCTTGTTTGAAGATCAGGAACAGGATACAGATTATGATGAAGACAGTGATGCGATAAATGAATAATACTATGAAAGGAGGAAAATATGGGACTAATCATACTTGGTGTAATTTTGCTTTTACTGCTGATAGTCCTGTTTTCTCCTTTCAGGCTTTATGTACAGTATAAGGATAAAAAGCCGTATTTGCAGTTTAGATATCTTTTCTTTAAGAAAACTCTTGTAGGCGGTAAGCCTAAAGCATCAACGCCTGCAAAAAAGAAAGCTCCTTCACAAAAAGGAAAAAAAGAAGAAAAACCTGAAAAAAAGAAAAGCGGGCTTATGCCTGAAAGCCTTTCAGGAAAGATAGAGCTTGCCAAAGGACTTATAAAAGCAGGCGGAAAGGCATTAAGAAGGCTCATAAGGCGAATAAAGATAAAAGAGCTTTATATAGATATAGATGTGTCTGATGAGGATGCATATGAGTGTGCGCTGAAATTCGGAAAGACAAATATCATAGTTTATAATGCGGTTACCCTTTTGAGTCAATTTGTAAGGATAAGAAAAAAAAGCATAGCTGTAAAGTGTATATATAACCGACCTGAGAGTGTATATAATATAAGCTGTACGGTCTTTATAACACCAGCGGCGCTTATATGTATAGCTCTTGCATTAGCTTTTGCTTTTTTGGCTATCATAATAAAAAGTAAGAAAAACAAGTCTGAATTTCCGGAAAAAGAAACGGAGAAGAAGGCAGCATAAATCAAAAAAGGAGTTTTTATCATGGCAGAAAAACAGAATATCGGAAACATAATGGGTATAACGATGGACAAGCTCAGAGAAATGGTAGATGTAAATACTATCGTAGGTGAGCCTATCGAGTTAAAAGACGGAACAACAATAATCCCGATCTCGAAAGTATCTTTCGGCTTTGCTTCCGGAGGAAGTGATCTTCCTGTAAAGACTGAAAAGGATATGTTCGGCGGCGGTGCCGGTGCCGGTGTTTCTATACAGCCGCTCGCATTTCTTGTTGTATATAAGGGCGAGGCAAAGCTTATGCAGATGTCTGTAAACGCTTCAACACCTAATGCGATAGCAACAATGATACCTGATCTTTTAGAAAAGGTAACAGGAATGATCGGCAAGGGCAAGAAGGATAAAGAAGACGGAGAAGATACAAAAGTTACAGAAGTCATCTGAGTGTCCTAATCCGTATTGCTCCTTCATAGAATATATAGGCAATACTTTATAACGCATATTGGGTGATTAAAAAATACCCGGCTTTATGTTTATACAGTATAGCTTAAATATGCTCCTGGAGTTGATTCTATGAAGAAGATCTTATCGGTAATGATATCAGTGATGTTTATATCTGTTTTTTCGATTTGTACTGTCTCTGCTGTGCAGGCTGATATTTCGGCAAAAGGATTTGTACTTATCGAAGAAAAAACAGGTGAGATAATTTATGAAAAGGATCCCTTTGAAAAGCTTCCTATGGCGAGTACCACAAAGATAATGACTGCTTTATTATGCCTTGAGAGCGGCGGACTTGATGATGAATTTGTTGTTGATCCTGAAGCCATAAAGGTAGAAGGTTCGTCTATGGGGCTTAGAGAGGGAGATATCGTCACGAAAAGAGCGCTTTGCTGCGGTATGCTTCTGCCTTCCGGCAATGATGCTGCGAACGCTGCGGCTGTTCGTATCTCAGGAAGCATACCCGAATTCGTAAAGCTTATGAATAAAAAGGCGGAAGAAATAGGTCTTACAAGAACACATTTTGTTACACCTTCAGGTCTGGAGGGTGAGGGGCATGGTTCGAGTGCTTATGATATGGCGCTGCTTGCAAGAGAGGCTCTTAAAGAACCAGAGTTTTGCAATATATGCTCCCAAAGCTCCATGAAAGTGCGTTTCGGCTCGCCTCCGTATGACAGATGGCTCAAAAATACAAACAAGCTTCTTACCATGTATGATGGTGTAAAAGGGGTAAAGACCGGTTTTACCGATGAAGCAGGAAGATGCCTTGTATCAGCCTGTGAACGTGATGGAGTTACGCTTATATGTGTAACGCTTAATGACAGAAATGACTGGAACGATCATATGAAGATGTATGACGAGGGCTTTTCGGCGGTCAGGACAAAAAAGCTTTCATGCAAAGAAAGTTTTGAAGTTCCTGTAATGGGCGGACAAAAGGATAAAGTCGCTGTATCAGCACAAAAAGATGTTGTTATAGGCTCAGATGGCAAGAATGATAAAAATATACACAGCGATATACTTCTGCCGCCGTTTGTATATCCGGATATAAAATGCGGAGACAAGATAGGTGAGCTGCGCTGGTACTGCGGTGAAAGACTTATCGAAAGTGTTGATATAAACGCTTTGGAGGATGTAGGATATAAAAGTAATGATAATGAAGATATCTCGCTCTGGGAAAAGATAAAAAAAGCTGTTTTTAATTAATAGAGCGATATTATACCGATCGTGTGCGGTGATCCCGCAAAGGAGGATAAATGGAAAAAACAAGGATACAAAAACTTATTGCCGACAGCGGATACTGTTCACGAAGAAAAGCTGAAGTACTTATATCTTCGGGGCGTGTCAAGCTGAACGGACATCCGGTAAAGCTTGGTGATAAGGCAGGCGGCCGTGATATCATAACAGTTGACGGCGAAAGAATAAATATCCCAAGAAGGAAGAATAAACGCTATATAATGCTAAATAAGCCCAGAGGCTATGTTACTACCATGAGCGATGAACTTGGCAGAAGATGCGTTACAGAACTGCTTGAAGATGTAGGCGACAGGGTATATCCGGTCGGAAGACTTGACAGAAATTCCGAGGGACTTTTGCTTTTTACAAATGACGGAAACTTTGCGAACAGTATAATGCACCCATCAAAGGAAATAGGAAAAACATATCGTGTTACTGTCAGACCTGATATAAACGATGAACAGCTGGTCGCTTTGTCGGAAGGTATTGAAATAGAAGGAAGAAAAACTCTCCCGGCGAATGTTGTTGTAAAAACAAAGGAACCGGGAAGAGTTGTGTTGCTCATAACTATAAGAGAGGGCAGGAACAGACAGATAAGAAAAATGTGTGAGGCGATAGGACTTGAAGTTGCAAGACTTCGCAGGATAAGTATAGGACCCTTAAAGCTTGGTATGTTAAAACCGGGTACATACAGAGACCTCACAGCGGAAGAATTAAGAGCAATAAGAAATGCTATAGGCAAGGAAGGATGATCGTATGCTGGAGATCCATGAGAGAACAGATACAAAAGGGTATGAAGACAAGGTACAAAATATAAACAGTGAATTTGTTCACGTTGTAGAGTCGATAAACGGCGAAAGCGTGAATGGATATGGTATATATTCAATAGATGAAAACGGACTTAAGATATATGACTTTGACGGTGAAAAATGGGATATTACCGACGGGGTAATAAGAACTATTCTTTTTAAGGGAATGCTTGGCGGACTTAACAGATGTGAATTTTTTATTTCTGATGCAGAAAAAAATAAAAAGTTAAAGACGCTCGGATTTGTAAAAGACGGTGTCAATTCTATAGAAGACATCAATGATTTCATGAGTAATTGTAAAAAATGTAAAGAATAGCAATAAACACTTGCAAAAATCTGAAAAATATAGTATAATAGAATCGTATATTGATTGACATTTAAAAATACGGCTTTGCTGTGTCTATTTATCGGCAGATATTGATCTGTTTATGAAAATGTCATATTAATGAAATAATCCGTATAGGAAGGAACGATAATATGCAGATGGATACAAATACGAACAGTCAGGCAAGAAAAAGACTTTCTTCTTTGTTTGACGACGGTATTTACAACGAGATCAACTCGACAGTGAAGGAGAAAGACTCACTTACCGGAGTTGTTACCGCATTCGGTTATGTAAATGGAAATGCTGTTTATGCTTTTTCACAGGACAAGTCCAATGAAGGCGGCGCAGTAGGACAGGCACAGGCTGAAAAGATAGCAAAGCTTTATGAGCTTGCTGCAAAGACAGGAACTCCTATTGTGGGAATACACGATTCAAACGGAGCTTTTGTTGACGGAACAGCAGCATCACTTGCAGCTTATGGCAAAATGCTGGGTGCTTCAGCAGTTATTTCCGGAGTAGTACCTCAGATATCTTTGATAGCAGGTACTTGTGCAGGTACAGCAGCAATGTTAGCCTGCTCTTCAGATATAATAATAATGACAAAGGAGAGCGAATTTTTCACTGCTCCTAATACAAGTGCAGGTTCGGCTGAAGCTGCTGCAAAATCAGGAGTAGCTTCGATTCTTTGCGAAGACGAGAATGAAGCTATAGAAAAGGCAAGAGAGCTTATAAATATACTCCCTGTCAACAATTTAGCTCCTGCACCTATGTTTGAAACTGCGGAGGCACAGGCTTTAAACGGCACTGATGTAAAATCGGTCATGAAGTCAGCAGTTGATGCAGACAGCGAAATAGAGATCTCTGAAATGTACGGCAATGCTTCTTATACAGCATTTGCAGCTATCGGAGGCTCAACAGTCGGCGTTGTATGTGCAGGCATCGACGGCACAAAGTTAGGTTCTGATGACTGTGCAAAGATCGCACGTTTTGTAAGAACCTGCGATGCATTTTCTATCCCTGTAGTAACATTTGTTGACAGTGAAGGCTTTGATGATGCAGATACTATAGCATCTGTAAAGGCTATGACAACACTTGCAAATACATATTCAGAAGCAACTACTGTAAAGACAGCAGTTGTAGTCGGCAAGGCTTTCGGACCTGTTTTTGCTGCAGTTGCCGGAAACAGCTCTAATTCAGATTTCACATATGCTTTAGAGAATGCTGTTATCGCTCCGATATCACCGCTTGCAGCAGTGGAATTCATGTGGCATGACAAGCTTAAAGATGCTGATGATCTGACAGCTGAGAGAAATAAGCTTGCAAAAGAATATTCAGAAACACTTGCTTCTGCAAAAACAGCAGCAGAGAATGGCTTCGTTGATGATATTATAGAAGCTTCACAGACAAGAAATGTACTCGTTGCTGCTCTTGATATACTTTCGGGCAAGCGTGTTCAGAAGCTTCCTAAGAAGCACAGCAATATTCAGTTTTAATATATAAGTAAGGTGGTCAATATTATGAAAAGATTCAATATTACGGTAAATGGCAAGGCATACGATGTATCTGTAGAAGAAATAGGCGCAGGTGCTGCATCGGCTCCTGTTCAGGCAGCAGCTCCAGCAGCAGCACCGGCTCCGGCAGCTCCAGCAGCTCCGGCTGCAGCAGTAGGCGCAGGTGAAAAAGTAACTGCTCCGATGCCCGGTACTATTCTTGACGTGAAGGTATCAAATGGCGACAGTGTTTCAAAGGGACAGGTAATAATGATACTTGAAGCTATGAAAATGGAAAATGACATAGTTGCTCCTTGTGACGGTTCTGTTACAAGTCTTCTTGCAAAGAAGGGCGATACTGTGAATTCAGGCGATACACTTGCAACTATAGGCTGATAAATAAAGCTTTAACAGACGGAAAAATTAATCATTGCCGCATTGTCATATACTGACAAAACTATTTTCCGTATGATACGGCGGCAGATTGGAGAATATAAATGGGTAAGGTAAAAATTACTGAGACCGTGCTTCGTGACGCACATCAGTCACTTATTGCAACTCGTATGACAATGGATGATATGCTCCCTGTGCTTCCGCTCATGGACAAGGTAGGTTTCCATTCGGTAGAATGCTGGGGCGGTGCAACTTTCGATTCCTGTCTCAGATTTTTGAATGAAGATCCGTGGGAGAGATTAAGAACTCTCAGAAAAGAGCTTCCTAATACAAAGCTTCAGATGCTTTTCCGTGGACAGAATATGCTCGGATATCGTCACTATGCTGATGATGTCGTTGAATATTTTGTTCAGAAATCAGTTGCAAACGGAATTGACATAATAAGAATATTTGATGCTTTAAATGATATAAGAAACCTTCAGACAGCTATAAATGCTGCAAAGAAGGAGGGCGCTCATACTCAGGTAGCTATGTCATTTACACTTGGTGATGTATTTACCGATGATTACTATGTAAATTATGCAAAGCAGATAGAGAGCGCAGGTGCTGATTCTATTTGTATCAAGGATATGGCAGCGCTTCTTACTCCGTATAGAACATCACAGCTCGTAAAGGCTTTGAAGAGTGCGGTGAAAATTCCGGTACAGCTTCATACTCATTATACATCGGGACTTGCTTCAATGTGTCTCATGAAGGGTATCGAAGCAGGCGTTGATGTTATCGACACAGCAATGTCACCTTTGGCGCTCGGTACATCTCATGCTCCTACAGAATCTATGGTAGCAGCACTTCAGGGTACAGAGTATGATACTGGTCTTGATCTGATACTCCTCACAAAGATAAGAGATCATTTCATGAAGCTCAGAAAGAAGTACATAGACAGCGGACTTTTAGATCCGAAGATGCTTGCAACAGATGCAAATGCACTTATTTATCAGGTTCCTGGCGGAATGCTTTCAAATCTTCTTTCACAGTTGAAGCAGGCAGGCAAGGAAGACCAGCTTGAAGAAGTTCTCAAGGAAGTACCTCGTGTACGTAAGGATGCAGGTGAACCGCCGCTTGTTACACCTTCTTCACAGATAGTTGGTACACAGGCTGTATTCAATGTTATAACAGGTAAGCGTTATAAGATGGTTACAAAGGAATTCAAGGGTATAGTCAAGGGTGAATACGGCAAGACACCTGTACCGATCGATCCTGAATTCAGAAAAATGATAATTGGTGATGAAAAGGCTATAGACTGCCGTCCGGCAGATCTTTTAGAGCCTGAGCTTGATAAACTCAGAAAAGAATGTGCTGAATGGACAGAGCAGGAAGAAGACGTTTTAAGTTATGCTCAGTTCGGGCAGGTAGCTGTTAAGTTCTTCGAGAACAGAAGAAACAAGAAATACGGCGTTGACGGCGCTCATTCGGACAAAGAAAAGCAGATCCATCCTGTTTGATAAAAGATTAAAGGCGGACTTATCGTTCGCCTTTTTGCCCATATATCAGGTAAAATAATATGAAGATAGAACACGTTGCTATATATGTTGCCGACCTTGAAAAAGCAAAAGATTTTTTTATTCGTTATTTTGATGGTCAGGCAAATGGTGGTTATCAAAATCACAAGACTGGATTTCGTTCCTACTTTATAAGCTTTGACAACGGTACTAGACTTGAACTTATGAATAAGCCCGATGTTATATCAGTTGATAATACCGCAGAAAAAACAGGTTATGCA
>CADBQZ010000237.1 GCA_902796865.1 uncultured Ruminococcus sp.
ATAAATCAAAAAATATTTTTAATGATAAATATATTCATAATAATTATATCATACGCTTATGATTATTTCAATATCTTTTTTACTGTAAAAGGTAAAAATCAGGAGGATTTTTATCGTAAATATGCAAAATTTCTTGATTTTTTCTGAATATTTGCTGAACAAATAATAAATCCTTAAATGTTATCATATATAAGTGAAAAATAAAGACAGCACCGCACTATACTTGTGCGGCACTGTCTGTTGACTATATGATTTTAGGAGTGGATTATTTTAAGTGTTTGGCTGTTAGATAGCATTATCACTCACGGTTATCTTTAAGACTTTCTACCATGTCAACTCTGCCTGCTGTACCACGCATGATGAACAGTGAGCCGAAATAGCATACAGATACAGAAACAACGGTAATTATAATTGTCTTGATAGATATGACAGTAGGGAACAGGAAGTTTGCCATATCCGCTGCCATATAGCAAAATGCTTTAAGACTTAGATATGATAGAAGTATGCCGAAAATGATACCTATCGGCAAGAGGATATGATTGGTATTTAATATCATACTGTTTATCTCTTTTGAGTTATAACCCAGTACTTTAAGCATTGAGATATTGTGTTTGTTTTCGGAGATCATCATATGTATAGTAACATAAAGCGCTGATATACATATCAAAGCACCTATAAGTATCATAATAAATATCATTGCACCCATTTCGTCCATCATGGAATCTGTCTGGTCGGACATTGAGTGTGTATCGAAAATGCTCGCAACATTTGAACTGTCAAGTTCAAGCTTTTCCGTTGAAATAACTGCATTGTATGTATTACTTGGAAGCTTTAGCATATCATTCACGCTGTCACGGTCGGAAACGATAAACTTCATATAATTATTCTCTATAATTCCGTCTATATTTATATCAAAAGTTTCGGCAGTTGTGTGATCGCTTACTGTGATGGTATCTCCCTTTTCCTTGTTAAGTATAATAGAAGCCAAACTGCTTATATACCATTTACCGTTAAGTTCGGCTTTGCTTCCGTCGGAAAGCTCTGTTTTCCATATCTCTGTATCTTTTTCGAGACCGATAAGATTTAATCCTTTTTCGCCGCAGTCGAATTGTGCTGCTATTACAGGCTCGCCGTTTTCGGGAGCTTCTGTTTCAAGCGAATTGAGGATATATTCGTATCTCATGTCTCCGAAAGTGTTTATTCCCTCATCGCCTATAGCTTCAATGCAGTCTACAAAACCGAATCCCATGGAAATGATAAATGCACCGAGGAAAAGTCCTAGAAATACGACGAATGAGCGTCCGTAATTTCCGACAAGTGAGCGGAAAGCGAATTTCTTTCTGACCTTCATTTTGCTCTTTATAAATATACGTCTTGACTTGCCTTTTTTTCCTACAGTACCTGCAAGCAGATCAACAGTATTGCTTTTAAGAAGTTTTCTGACTTTATTCATTGCGGCAATAAGGTATATTATCGCCGGTATAACTATACCTGCTATGGCAATCGGGATAGGGAGAGTGAAAACAGCATTCATAGGCTCATAGTCTGCTAAGCAGTATTCACCATAAGGCTGAGCAAATATTATAGTTAGTATAGCTGTTACCGTTCCGCCAAGTATACCGGGGATTATCGCTAAAAGTGAGTAGTGCCACATGATCGGAAGCTTTCGATAACCAAGGGCAGTCATGGTGCCTATTATCTTTTGCTCTGACCTTACCCTTCTGCCGATTATTATGCTTATAAGTGCAACGGTTATCATAGGCAGCAGTATGAGCAGTATCCAGCTCATAAGTACAAACAAGTCTGCCTGATCGTGTACCATTGTTATTCTTGGATTGTCCTCAGCGGACAGATATGTGTACATAGTGTAGTTGTCGTTTATGTATTTTCTGAAAGCTGTTTTATCGGTATTAGCGCTGTATATCACCTTGTAATTTGTAAGCGGCTGACCGCTGCACAGCTCATTTAAGTTCTCCTCGGTGACATATGCAAGAAAGAATGTCTCGATATTTTTATAGCTGTCATCAGTATTCTGGAGCATATACAGATAATCGGGCCGGAGAAATAAACCATGTACCCTGAATTCCTTATCCAATATTTTTATAGTATCTCCTTGCTTTATGTCATTATTTACCGCATAGCCTTTAGAGATCATTACATCATTTTCACCAAACGGTTCGCTGATACAATCTGTCTCGTCACAGAGATCTATTTTATCGTTTTGAGTGAAAAGTCGTATAGTTTTGTTTCCGTCTTCGATATTTGCATACTGCTCTGCTTCAAGAATTACCGAAAACTTATCTTCAATCTCAGTTAGTTCGTTGTCAGGGATAGGCATATATGTCTGGAATGAAGCGTCCTCACGCTTATGGCTTTCAAAAAAATCGTCACCGTAATTATTTATGCCTGTACCTGCGATATAGAAAAGATAGAATCCAAGAAGCGATATAGCCGTAAGTATCACAGAAGCAATGTAAAAAGGCAGACTGCTGCCGATATTTCTTTTGTAACGCTTATTAAGTGTCATATCAGTGCCTCCTTACAGTTCAAGCTCATCCGCAGTAAGCTTGTGCTCGTTCACAACATTAGAGGCTATCTTTCCGTCCTTTATGCGAATAACATTATCTGCCATGCCTGCTATAACTTCATTATGAGTGATTATAATGATTGTCGTGCCGTACTGCTTGTTCACCTTCTCGATAAAACGCAGAACGTGCCTTGAAGAACGGGTATCCAGCGCACCCGTAAGTTCGTCACACAGGAGTATCTTCGGATTTTTTATCATGGCACGGGCAATAGCCACTCTCTGCTGCTGACCGCCCGAAAGCTCCTTTGGAAAGCGATAGCGGTACTCCTCTATACCGAGTGCAGGCAGCACTTCAT
>CADBQZ010000238.1 GCA_902796865.1 uncultured Ruminococcus sp.
TGGGCAGTATAGGCGGCATAATAGCTATCATAGGAGTTATAGTGCTTCCGCTAACTTCGGGCGATACATCGCTTCGTTCTCTCAGGATAATGATCTCAGATGCACTACATATAGATACCACCAAAAAGAAGAATACTCTTCTTGTGGCCATTGCAATTTTCGGTGTAGTTGCCGGAATACTGATATATGCAAAAGCCGATTCGAGCGGCTTTAATACACTTTGGAGATATTTCTCATGGGCAAATGAAACAACGGCAGTCTTCGCATTTGCTATGATCTCTGTGTATATGATGAAAAATAAGATGCCTTTTATAATGGCACTGATACCGGGAATGTTTTATATGTATGTAGTATCCAGCTTTATATTCAGTGCAAAGATAGGTTTTCATCTTCCTTGGACAGCTGCATATATCGTTTCAGCATTTTTGACGATAGCTTATGGTGCTGCTGTTTTGTGGTACGGGAAAAAGCAAAGCAGAATTTCTGAGAAAACAAATTAAAGGGATAAAGAGTACAGCGTAAAAAAATGCTGTGCTCTTTTTGTTTGCTTTGCCTATATCAGATATATTGGATATAGGTAAAACCTATCACATAGTATACCTATAGGATATTGGACAAACATACTATTCCGATATATAATATATACATAAGATAATTCAAAAAAACATATCAGGAGAAAGCATCATGACAGAGATATTATGGCACGGAAGGGGCGGACAAGGTGCATTTACCGCTGCAAAGCTCTTGGGAGCTGCATACAGTTTAGGCGGTGAAGAAAAATATGCACTTGCATTTCCGTCATTCGGACCGGAAAGAAGAGGAGCGCCGATAAGAGCGTTCACAAAACTTGATACAAAGCCGATAGGCGACAGAAGCGAGATCGAAAAGGCAGATAAATGTATCTATCTGGATGATACATTATTTACTGAAAAAGCTTTTTCGGAGCTCAAAGAAGACGGCGTTATAATAATCAACAGCCGCAGAGAGTACTCAGACAAAAGAGTGATCGCTATAGATGCGGACGGGATAGCAAAGGAAACGCTTGGACGTCCGATAACCAATACGGTCATGCTTGGACTTCTTGGAGGATTAGGAGATACCGTTTCGGTCGATGAAGTAGTAAAAGCTATCGAGGAACAAATGCCTCAGAAGCTTCATTCAAAAAATATAGAAGCTGTAAAAAAAGCAGCCGAGAAGATAAAAGCTTTAAAGGAGGGTGCAGAATGAGACCTTATCTGAGAGAAAAGATACCGTCATCAATAGATGAGATACCGTCTGCGACCGCTTATGAAGCAGGCTATCTTGTAACAAAAAATTCAGGCTGGAGAAATGTAAGACCTGTTATTGATACAGCGACTTGTGTCGGCTGTCAGAACTGTTATCTTTACTGTCCGGACGGCGTTATATCTATTGAGGACGGCAAGGCAAAGATAGATTATGATTTCTGCAAAGGCTGCGGCATATGCCGTACAGTATGTAAGCCGGGAGCTATAAGAATGGAGGCGGAAAAGTAATGGCTAAAAAATTTCTTTCAGGAAATGAAGCATTTGCTGAGGGTATAAGATTAGCAAGACCGCAGGTCATTTCCGCTTATCCGATAACTCCTCAGACTATAGTTGTTGAACGCCTTTCAGAAATGGTCGAAGACAAAAGCCTTGAATCGGAGTTTATCCATGTAGAATCAGAGCATTCGGCATTATCGTGTGCTATGGGTGCATCGGCTGTCGGAGCGAGAGCGTTTACGGCAACATCATCACAGGGACTGTTATATATGGCGGAGGGACTTTATTATGCTTCCGGCGGAAGATTCCCGATAGTGATGATGAATGCGAACAGATCTACTGCTTTGCCGTGGAATATATACGGCGATCAGCGTGATTCGCTTTCGCAATTGGATTCAGGCTGGATACAGTCATATGCGGAAAATGCCCAGGAAGCGCTTGATATGGCGCTCATGAGCTATTATATAGCCGAGCATAAGGATGTTTCTACACCTTACATGGCAAACCTTGACGGTTTTGTACTTACTCATACATATGAGGTGGTTGATGTTCCGGAAAGGGAACAGGCTGACAGATTTCTTCCGAAATTCACGACAGACAATAAGCTTGATCTGGAAAATCCAAGGAATCTTGCTTTTTCGGCAGGTCCCGATCATAATTATATTTTTAAGTATAAAGAACATGAAGGGCTTCTGAATGCCGCAAAAGTGATAGATGAAGCAGAAGAAAAGTTTGCTGATATTTTCGGAAGAAGATACACGGGACTTATCGAAACATATAAAACAGAAGATGCTGAACGTATCATAATAACGCTCGGAAGCATAAGCGGTCTTGTTAAGGAAACTGTTAATAAGCTTCGTGAGAAAGATGAAAAAGTCGGTGTCGTAAGAATAAGATATATGCGTCCATTCCCGGGCAAAGAAATAGCGGAGGCTGTAAAAAATGCGTCACATATTGCAGTTCTTGAAAAAGATATATCATTCGGCAATGAAGGAACGGTATATACAAATGTCAATTCCGCTCTGCACAGGTTTGGAGCTGATGTCAGAAGCTCCGATTATATCGGCGGTCTGGGCGGAAAGAACATATCGTCAGCTGATATAGAAGATATATTTGAAAGAATAAAGAATGATGATACTGAAGTAAGATTCTTAGGTATAGGAGGTGAGGAAAATTGAGTATAAATGCAAAAACACTCGACAAGACAGAGTATTTTTATGGTCATAAGGCGTGTGCAGGCTGCGGTGGAAGCCTTGCAGTAAGGATAGCATTAAAAGTGCTTGGAAAGCGTTCGATAGCAGTTTTGCCGGCAGGCTGTATGTCTGCTGTCGGATTCAATTTCCCCCAGCTTTGTTTTGGAAATAACGCTATAATATCCACATTTGCCGGAACTGCTTCCATGCTTACCGGAGTATATGCCGGATTAAAGGCGCAGGGTATTACCGATTTTCAGGCAGTAGGCTTTGCAGGTGACGGCGGTACTGCTGACATAGGATTGCAGGCTTTGTCCGGAGCGATAGACAGAAATGATGATATACTTTATATTTGCTATGACAATGAAGCGTATATGAATACCGGCATACAGAAAAGTTCGCTTACACCATTTGGTGCCAAGACTACGACGACTCCTGCCGGAAAGAATATAAGAGGTAATCTGAGACAGAAGAAAAATATGTTCGAGATCGCTGCAGCGCATGATATACCTTATGCAGCTACTGCAAGCATCGGATATATAAATGATTTTATGGCAAAGGTCGAAAAAGCTTCAAAGATAAGAGGTACTAAGTATATCCATGTCATAGCACCATGTCCGACAGGCTGGGGAGTAGCTTCCGACCAGACTGTTGATATAGCCAAAGAAGTCGTAGACTGCGGACTATGGTATCTTGCAGAGTATGAAAACGGCAGCTTTAAGATAAACAGAAGACCCAAGGAGTTTTCGTCTGTGGAGGAATATATACGCAGACAGGGAAGATTCAAGCATCTTAATGATGAAGATATAAAGGTCATAATTGATTCCCGTGATAAAAAGTGGGAAGCTATAGACAAAACCTATAGCCTACAATAAACTTCATGTATTGGACAAATAGGAATAAACAGTGTATAATGAATACATACCAAATATATAGATTAAATAAGCATCGAGGAGGAAAAAACAATGAGCAGAGATATAAACAGTAAATTTTGGGATGAGGAACTTGAAACTCTCCCGAGAGAGGAACTTGAA
>CADBQZ010000239.1 GCA_902796865.1 uncultured Ruminococcus sp.
ATGCGGCACTCAGAAATATCCTTTACCGCAAGGACAAGTCTGTAGAGCTTATGGTTTCATACGACCCTGCATTCTGCATGATGTCTGAATGGTACAAGCAGCTTTTCGGCGAAAGCGAAGGCAAGGACAACAAGGGAATATTCCCGGCATCAGTAGTATTCTCAACTGATCTTCATTCTATGGGACAGTTCATACAGGACGGTTCAAGAGTGATGTTTGAAACTGTTGTTGATATAAAGGAGCCTAAAAAGGATCTTTATCTTGAAGACGATGCTGAAAATCTCGACGGACTTAACTTCCTCACAGGACAGAATATGTCAGTCGTAAATAAGAAAGCATTTGAGGGAACAGTTCTTGCTCATACAGAAGGCGGAGTTCCGAACATTATTTTAGAGCTTGACAAGATCGACGAAGAGAATTTAGGTTATATGATCTATTTCTTTGAAAAGGCTTGTGCAGTTTCAGGATATGTTTTAGGTGTTAATCCGTTCGATCAGCCGGGTGTTGAAAGCTATAAGTCGAATATGTTTGCACTTCTTGGCAAACCCGGATATGAGGATAAGAAGGAAGAACTCGAAGCAAAGCTTGGCTGATAAAAGCTTACGGTAAATATCAAATATGAGATTTGCCATAAATAAGGAAGTAATTGTCATTTTGTAAAAGCATAGTGCTTTTATAGTGGCGAAAGGAGTATATATATGATAAAAATAATCACAGGTAAAAAGGGTACAGGTAAGACAAAGGTGCTTATCGACCAGATCAATGAAGCAGTAAAATCAACAAACGGAAGCCTTGTCTGCATAGAAAAAGGCGAAGCACTCAGAAGATCCATAAGCTATAAGGTAAGATGGTGTGATGCAGATCAGTTTGCTATCGCAAGCTTTGACGCTTTCTATGGATTCGTTGCAGGAATGTTAGCCGGAAACTATGACATAAAGGAAGTTTATGTTGACGGTATCTTAAAGATAGGCGGAGCAGATTTCGACGAGCTTGGAATTCTTCTCTCAAAGCTTGACAAGCTTACAGGTGATGATACAAAGGTAGTATTTACTGTATCAGCTGACAGTGCAGAACTTCCTGCAAGTGTAACAAAGTTCATCTAATAAAAAATAAAAACGAAAAAAACTATTGACAAATGGGAATATTTTGTTTATAATAAGATTTGTGATGCTTAACAGCTCTTTTCGGGTGTTCCCGGAGAGAGACAGTATAGGAGTGATCGTATGAAAGCTGATCTGCGTCAGGTATTTAATGCTGCGGGCATGAAAAAGGATATTGAATATGAGATCCCCGTGTCCGAACTTGAAAAGATCAAAGGCTACAGCTTTTCTTCACCGCTAAAGATAAAGGGAAGCTTTTATAACCGTGCAGATGTTGTGCATATGGATTATTCCGCAGATGTTACATTGGATATCGTCTGTGACAGGTGCTTGAAGGAACTTGAAAGAGATTATCATTATGACTTTAAGCATATAGTGGTCACCTCTGTGAACCGTGATGAAGATGAATATATCATTGCGGAGAATTACAGGGCAGATGTTGATGAGATCGCTCTTTCGGATATGCTTCTTGAGCTGCCGACGAAGCTTTTATGCAAAGATGACTGTAAAGGTCTTTGCGGGGTATGCGGCTGTGATCTGAATGAATCCGAGTGTGATTGCCAAAAATAAAAGCTTTGTTATGGCAAAGCTGTAAGGAGGTGCCGGAATGGCTGTACCAAAGAGAAAAACTTCCAAAGCAAGACGTGATAAAAGACGTTCAGCAGTATGGAAGCTTGATGCACCTGCACTTTGCAGATGCGATAACTGCGGTGAATTAAAGGCTCCGCATAAGGTTTGCAAAAACTGTGGATACTATAAGGGTGTTGAGGTCATCAAGGTTGATGCCGAATAACTCTTAAAAAGGAGGAGAGGAGGAGAGATCTTCCTCTCTTTTTTATATGATAAATGAAAGGAGATGTTTGCTGTGCCATTGCCGTTAGTTGCGGTCGTAGGGCGGCCGAATGTCGGAAAATCGACCCTTTTCAATAAGCTTGTAGGACAGCGTATCTCGATAGTCGAGGATACTCCGGGTGTTACACGAGACAGGATCTATTCAAAATGCGAGTGGCGTTCGAGGGAATTTATGGTGGTCGATACAGGCGGTATAGAGCCTGCGGCAGATGATATTATACTTTCTCAGATGAAAAAACAGGCAGAGCTTGCTATAGAAAGAGCAGATGTTATTGTTTTAGTTACAGATATACGCTGCGGAGTGACAGCGACCGATCTTGATGTTGCTCATATGCTCCAGAGGAGCGGCAAGCCTATTGTTTTAGCAGTAAATAAGTGCGATTCGCTTGGTGAACCGCCTGTTGAACTTTATGAATTTTATAATCTCGGGTTAGGAGAACCGTTCCCTATATCATCACAGCATGGACATGGTACAGGTGATCTTCTCGATGAGATATTCAAATATTTTCCGGAGGATAAAACGGAAGACTATGATGATGAGTATATCAGGGTAGCAGTCATAGGAAAACCAAATGCCGGAAAGTCTTCGCTTGTAAACAGGATCGCAGGAGAAGAACGTGTTATAGTTTCGGATATTGCCGGAACGACCCGTGATGCTACCGATACTGCTGTAGAGAATGAAAACGGAAAATTTGTTTTTATTGATACGGCAGGAATAAGAAGAAAATCAAAAGTCAATGAACGCATAGAGCATTACAGCGTATTAAGAGCATACATGGCTGTTGACAGGGCAGATGTCTGCATAATTATGATAGATGCGACAGAAGGCTTTACCGAGCAGGATTCTAAGATAGCAGGATATGCACATGAACAGGGAAAAGCGTCTATCGTTGCTGTGAATAAATGGGATGCTGTTGAAAAAAATGGAAGCACCATGAAAGAATTTCAGACAAAGCTTGAGAATGATTTCAGCTTTATGTCGTATGTTCCGTTTTTGTTTATATCTGCAAAGACCGGACAGCGTGTGGACAAGCTTTTTGAGATGATAAAGCAGGTATATGAGAAAAACACTATGCGAATATCTACCGGAATGCTCAATGATGTTCTGTCATATGCTGTTACAAGAGTACAGCCGCCTTCGGATAAAGGAAAGCGTCTGAAGATATTCTATATCACACAGGCATCTACAAAACCACCAACTTTTGTTACTTTTGTGAATCGTTCTGAGCTTTTTCATTTTTCGTATCAGAGGTATATCGAAAATCAGATAAGAGAAACGTTCGGACTGACCGGAACACCGGTAAAATTTATCGTAAGGGAACGAGGGGAAGGTAAATAATGATCTTAAAATGGGTAGCAGTGATAACTGTATCGGCTGTCATATCCTATCTTATGGGAAGTGTCAATTCCTCGATAATTACGGTAAAGCTTTTAGAAGGAAAAGACATAAGAGATTTTGGAAGTGGAAATGCAGGACTTACAAATACGCTTAGAGTCTTTGGCAAGAAATGTGCTCTTATAACCCTTTTGGGTGATCTTCTTAAAGGCATATTGGCGGTCATTATCTGTAAAGTTATATGCACTCTCTGTGGAGTAGGCATAGGGACTGAAAATGATGTTCATTTTATAGGATATATAGCAGGATTTTTTGCGGTCCTGGGGCATATTTTCCCTATATATTACGGTTTTAAGGGCGGTAAGGGAGTACTTGTCGGTGTATCTGTATTCATAGTTATACATCCGCTCTTGTTTGTAATGCTTATACGCGAGTTTGCTATCGTTCTTGCGATCAGCAGATACGTTTCGCTCTCGTCTATCATAGCTACATCGCTTTGTCCTTTTATGACATTTGCTATACAGTTTTTTTTAGAGGCTCATGACTGGCAGACAGCGCTGCTTTATTCGCTGATGTCAATACCTGTGTGTGCGACTGTTATCTATATGCACAGGAGCAATATACATAGGCTCAGGGAAGGTACGGAAAACAGATTTTCATTCGGCAAAAAGGAGGAGGAAAAATAATGGCAAAGATCACGATACTAGGGTCCGGAGGCTTTGGAATGAGCCTTGCGGTAATGCTCGATAAGCTTAAACATGATGTAACAGTATGGTCTGCATTTGATGATGAACTCAAAGCTATACGCAGAGACGGTGAACACCGTGCAAAGCTTCCGGGTGTCAAGATACCTGAAAGTATCTCGCTTGACAGTGATATATCATGTATCAAAGGGAGCGATGTAGTGCTTCTTGGTATTCCTTCACCTTTTGTCAGGGATGTCGCAAAAAAGGCAGCTCCCTATATAACCGAAAAGATGATAGTTGTAAATACCAGCAAGGGTCTTGAAAACGGAACATTAAAGCTTATAAGTGATGTTATAAGAGAGGAACTTCCTGAACCTCCGATAGTTATACTTTCGGGGCCTTCTCATGCTGAGGAAGTTGCACTTGGCATACCTACGACAGTTGTAGCGGCATCTGATGACATGGATGCTGCGGCATATATACAGGATATAATGAGCAGCAATGTTTTCAGGATATACATAAATCCTGACGTAACAGGCTGTGAGATAGGCGGAGCTTTGAAAAATATAATAGCGCTTTGTGCAGGGATATGTGACGGATTGAATTACGGTGATAATACGAAAGCGGCGCTTATGACAAGAGGACTTACTGAGATTGCAAGACTTGGGGAAGCGATGGGCGCAAATATGACAACTTTTGCCGGTCTTACCGGTATAGGCGATCTTATAGTTACCTGTACGAGTATGCACAGCAGAAACAGGAGAGCAGGGATACTTATAGGACAGGGTGTTAATCCGCAGGAAGCGGTAAAGCTTGTCGGCACGGTAGAGGGATATAACTGCTGCCGTATAGCGCTTGCGCTTGCACAGAAGCTTGGTGTTTCGATGCCTATAACCGAACAGCTCAGCAAGGTGCTTTTCGAGGGCGAGAATGTCAAAGAGGCTCTGGGACACCTTATGTCAAGACCTAAAAGATCAGAGATCGAATCGGTAATGTGATATTATCCTGCCTGTCTTAAAAAAGATAGGCAGGATTTTTTTAAAATAAAAAGAAATATTTGCTAAAATCTATTGAAATTTGTAAGTGTTTGTTGTATAATAAAAGTAATATGGCAATGCCGCAAGCAGTGTGCATATGTCAAAAATCGAAAGGAAAATATAATTATGTACAGTAATATCGTTGATACCATCGGATTTCTTTCAAAGTCTGATCCGGAAGTCGGACAGGCTATGGAAAAGGAACTCGCAAGACAGAAAAGAAACCTTGAGCTTATCGCAAGCGAGAATATCGTTTCGCCTGAGGTAATGGCTGCTATGGGTTCGGTTCTTACAAACAAATATGCAGAAGGCTATCCGGGCAAGCGTTACTACGGCGGATGTGAATGCGTTGACGTTGTTGAGGATATAGCTATCGAAAGAGCTAAAAAGCTTTTCGGCGCAAAATTTGCAAATGTACAGGCTCATTCGGGCGCACAGGCAAATACTGCCGTTTACTTTGCACTTCTGGAACCGGGCGATACAGTAATGGGTATGAGCCTTGCACACGGCGGACACCTTACACATGGCTCACCGGTAAATCTTTCTGGTAAATACTTTAACTTCGTATCATATGGTCTGGGCGAAAGTGAAACTATCGACTATGATGAGGTAGAAAGACTTGCAAAGGAAAACAAGCCGAAGCTTATCGTAGCAGGCGCATCGGCATATCCTAGGATCATAGATTTTGAAAGGATCTCTCAGATAGCAAAGTCTGTAGGAGCATATTTCATGGTCGATATGGCTCATATCGCCGGTCTTGTAGCAGCAGGCTGCCACCCGACACCTGTAGGAGTAGCAGACGTTGTAACAACTACTACACATAAGACATTAAGAGGACCCAGAGGCGGACTTATCCTTACAAATGATGAGGAGCTTGCAAAGAAGATAAATAAGGCTATATTCCCCGGAATACAGGGCGGACCGCTTATGCACGTTATCGCAGGCAAGGCAGTATGCTTTGGCGAAGCTTTAAAGCCGGAGTTCAAGGCATATCAGCAGCAGGTAGTAAAGAACGCACAGGCACTTGCAAAGGGTCTTGTTGACAGAGGCTTTGCACTTGTATCAGGCGGTACAGACAATCATCTTATGCTCGTTGATCTTCGTCCGTTCGATATCACAGGCAAGGAACTTGAACACAGACTTGATGAGGTATACATCACTGTAAACAAGAACGCTATACCGAATGATCCTCAGAAGCCGTTCGTTACAAGCGGACTTCGTATAGGCACACCTGCTGTTACTACAAGAGGTCTTAAAGAAGAGGATATGGAAAAGATCGCAGAGTATATCTATCTTGCTGCAAAAGATTTTGAAGGCAAGGCAGATGCTATCCGTGAAGGCGTAACTGAGATATGTAAAAAATATCCGCTTTATGAATGATCGAAAGCATTTATGCTTCCCGGAGCAAAGATCCCGGGAAGCATATTTTATAATTCACACTTTATGGCTGACGTTTAGCAAAACGGCAGTTATATAATTAAGTTTTGCTGAGAAAATGCTCTGATACTTAGACTCTTAAAGGGCTTATGCTCTTTGTTGAAAGGTGGGTGACAGACAAAATGGCTTCTCCTCTTGCAGATATGATACGTCCGGAAACGCTTGATGATGTTGTCGGACAAAAGCATATACTCGGTGAGGGAAAACCTCTCAGACGCATAATCGAAAGCGGACATATCCCGAATATGATATTTTATGGTCCTTCGGGAACAGGAAAGACCACTGTTGCGAGGATAATAGCTTCAAATACAAATATGTCGCTTCATAAGCTTAACGGTACTTCTGCGTCCGTTGCTGATATAAAAGCAGTCATCTCGGATATAGGAACTTTTGCCGGAGAGAATGGTATACTTCTATATCTCGATGAGATACAGTATTTTAATAAAAAACAGCAGCAGAGTCTTCTTGAGTATATAGAAAACGGGGATATCACGCTTATCGCCTCAACGACTGAAAATCCGTATTTTTCAGTATTCGGTGCTGTGATAAGCCGTTCTACGGTTTTTGAATTCAAATCGCCGGATCATACAGAAGTCAAAAAGGCTGTTATAAGAGCTTTTGAAAAGCTTTCTGAAAAAAACGGGATAAAATACATATTTGATGATAAAACGGCAGAAAATATAGCTGTAGGCTGCGGCGGTGATGTAAGAAAGGCTGTAAATACTGTTGAGCTTGCGGCACTTTCGGGTGATGTAACTAAAGACGGAGTGATAATAACTCCGGAGCTTGTGAGTCAGCTTGCCCAGAGAAGCAGCATGAGATATGACCGTGACGGAGATCAGCATTATGATATTCTTTCGGCTTTGCAAAAGTCTATAAGAGGTTCTGATGAAAATGCAGCACTGCATTATGCGGCAAGACTCATGGCGGCAGGCGATATAATCTCTCTTTCGAGAAGGCTTCTTGTGATAGCATCTGAGGATATAGGTCTTGCGTATCCCAATGCTGCTGTTATCGTTAAATCATGTGTTGACAGCGCTTTGCAGCTCGGTCTTCCGGAAGCCAGGATCCCTCTTGCACAGGCAGTAGTGCTTCTTGCGACAGCACCAAAGTCGAACAGCGCCTACGAAGCGATAAATTCGGCTATGGCTGATGTTGAAGCGGGACTTGCCAAAAGCTTTCCAAGATGTTTGCAGAACAAACATTTTGACGGTGATGATGTAAAGATCAAGGGACAGTTTTACAAGTATCCTCATGCGTTTCCGGATCATTGGGTAAAACAGCAGTATATGCCTGATGAGCTTATAGGAAAGGTTTATTATAATTACGGCGATAATAAACAGGAACAGTCGGCAAAGGCTTATTGGGAAAAAATAAAAGGGAAAGGATAGAACTTTCTCGTTTGTTATTTATAGTTTTTTGGTGGTGATGATTTGGGCAAAAAGTGCAGCTTTTGCGGAGGAAAAATAAAGAACGGTGTATGCTGTGACTGCGGAATGAGCTATTATGATGAAAATGGAACAGATGCTTTCATGGAGACTGATACGTTCGACAGTACAGATGATCTCATAGAGGCTGATATATCCGACAGTACGGATGCAGATATACAGCAAACAAATGAAAATGTCAGTCAAAGCAGGGAAAAAAACAGGAAAAAGCCAAAGAAGATCTCTGCGGTCATTGCAGCTCTTGTGGCAGCGGCTTTTCTCATTATCAGGATCTTTTTGGTTATTGTTGTGAGATCAGATGTTCCGAAGAGCAAACCTAAATTTGCAGACGGTATCCCATATGTCACAATGCCGGAAATACCAAAGATCAGCATACCAAAAATAAAAATAACTATACCTGATGCTAAAATAAACGATGATATCCAAAAGGCGTTGGAGCATGATCTTAATATTGCCGGGATTCAGAACGGAGTATGGCAGGAGGGTACATATAAAGCAGGAGAGGATATACCGTTTGGTACATATCTTCTGATGTCGGATAATGAGACGGCATTTACAGTCGGCTTTTATCCCAATGAAGATAGAAAGCCGGAGGAAAATCTGATAGAAGAACCTGCATCATGTTTTTCAAAATATATCACGCTGAACACCGACGGATATCTTGAGATACAAGGAGCAAAGCTTTATGATATACAAAAAAGCAATGCTGTGAACGACCCTCATGAGCATAGCGGAATGTTCCTTGTCGGCAGAGATATCGAGCCGGGTACTTATGAGCTTGTCAGAGAAGCCAGCGTAGAAACTGAGACTTCTGATGCCAGCTATAGGATATATCCCGATGTGGGTGTGGCAAGACCGGTTATAAAAGAGCAAGGTGAATATAAAGACAGCATAATGATAACCATAAGAGAGGGAGAGTTTCTCGAACTTAAAAACTGTATTATATCAGAGTAAGCTTTTTAATGGGAAGGAAGGTTTTTATGGAAAATAATAATGAGAAAAATTTTGATCTTTTTGAATTTATACTGAATATATTTTTGGTGATAGGCTTTCTTGCTATCATTATATTTGATATTATCAAGGTCGTAAAGCTTATAAAGCGTATCGCAGGAACTTTAGGCTGCAGCTGCTGCTGTGATGACGGCTTTATAGAGACTGAAGCAACAGAGTAAGCATTTGACCGAGTGCGGCGCAGACAGCCTTAGAGATTTTGCCGGCTCCTGTCTGCCGCATTGATGCAGAAAATGGAAGGAAGTGAAAAAATATGAGAAAGATGGCAGCGGTATTCGGATTGCTCGGAACGGCAGTTCTTGTACTTATTTCGATACTCGATCACATAATAGGATTCAACTCCAATGTTTTTTACATATTTCTCATACTATCGTGTCTTTTTATGGCACCGATGCTTATAATCCAGGCACTTGCTTTGAAAGATGAAGCAGAAAAGAAGAAAGATAAAGGTTAAAAAAACTAAATTTATGTATAATTGTCTTATTTGGGAATAAACTACTTGACAAAATACGAAAATCGTAATATAATTTAGAGGTATGCGGTGCACATATACGCATATATAAATTTAAAATATTTTGGAAAAGGAGGAAAACTATGCCAACATTTAATCAGCTCGTTCGTAAGGGAAGACAGGTACTTGAGGAAAAGTCAACAGCTCCTGCACTTCAGAAGGGTTATAACGCTAAGAAGAAGGTAATGATCGACTTAAGCTCACCTCAGAAGCGTGGTGTTTGTACAGCAGTAAGAACTTCAACACCTAAGAAGCCTAACTCAGCAATGAGAAAGATCGCCAGAGTAAAGCTCACAAACGGTAACGAAGTAACAGCTTACATCCCGGGTATCGGTCACAATCTTCAGGAACACAGCGTTGTTCTTATAAGAGGCGGACGTGTTAAGGATCTCCCTGGTGTGCGTTACCACATCATAAGAGGAACACTCGATGCACAGGGCGTTGCAGGCAGAATGCAGGCTCGTTCAAAGTATGGCGCTAAGAAGCCGAAGGCAAAATAATTTAAAATAGGAAATTGCCACAGGATTATATGTGGAGATCAGGTAAAAGGCAATACCGCATGAAAACAGGCGGTATATAGCTGCAAAAAATGCTTTTATGCGGTATTGCCTGATATGATCCTCTGCAATGGTCTTGACGTGACTTTCATAATATGAAAGCACGAGTACCTATGAATTCATGAAAAAATGTGAAGGAGGGAAGCGAAATGCCAAGAAGAGGTAA
>CADBQZ010000240.1 GCA_902796865.1 uncultured Ruminococcus sp.
AAAGTTTGTACAGGCAGTGAAAAAGGCTCAGCTATGACATATGTTGAAATACCAAGTGGTAGTTCAATGAGCGAAATAACAGTTCCTGTTGTAGAACAGGCAAGCGGCATGAAGGATCTCTATTTCGTATGCAGCGGAGATGTATCATTTGATGAATGGAGTTTTTCCTGATATTACGTTTTTTCATAGATTACCTTCTTATAACAGGCATATGAGTTTTCTCGTATGCCTGTTTCTTTTGGTATAAAAAAACTGACTCTGCTTTTATCTGCAAAGTCAGTTTTTTTAAATTTAGTATTTTACAATTTATTTTCCTATCAGATAACGAGCGATTTACCTGTCATTTCAGCAGGCTGCTCAAGTCCCATAGCCTTTAACATTGTAGGTGCAATGTCAGCCAAAACTCCGCCGCTTTCAACCATTTTACAATCACCTAAACCTACTGCTATAAACGGTACCGGGTTTGTTGTATGAGCTGTAAACGGAGAACCATCTTCCTCATACATCTTATCAGCGTTTCCATGATCGGCGGTGATAAATGCAACACCACCCTTTTTAAGAACTGCATCGACTGTTCTGCCAACACATTCATCGACAGCTTCAACAGCCTTTACAGCTGCATCAAAAATACCTGTATGTCCTACCATGTCACAGTTCGCATAGTTTAGAATTATAGCGTCGTATTTATCATCTTCGATAGCCTTAACAACTGCATCTGTTACTTCATAAGCACTCATTTCTGGCTTGAGATCGAATGTCTCAACATCAGGCGATTTTATCAATATTCTGTCTTCACCCGGGAATGTCTTTTCCTCACCGCCGTTAAAGAAGAATGTTACATGAGCATATTTCTGTGTTTCAGCGATACGAAGCTGTGTTTTTCCCATTTTGCTTATATATTCGCCGAATGTCATAGAAAGCTCTTCCGGAGGGAATGCAACAGAAACATTAGGCATTTCTGCATCATACTGTGCCATGCAGACAAATGTAGTCTTAACTGTTTTCTTTCTATCAAATCCCGAAAATTCAGTATCCACAAAAGCTCTTGTTATCTGTCTTGCACGGTCAGGACGGAAGTTGATAAATATGATACTATCTCCGTCATTAACAACACCATTCTTGTCAACAACTGTCGGAAGCATAAACTCATCGGTAACATCATTCTTATATGAGTTCTTTATTGCTTCTACCGGATCGGTCTCCTGTACACCTTCTGCAAGCGTAAGAGCATCAAAAGCCTTCTCTACCCTATCCCATGCGTTGTCTCTGTCCATTGCATAGAAACGACCTGCGATAGTTGCAACTTTGCCGACACCTATCTTGTTGATCTTTTCAACAGCCTCTTCCATATACTCTGCTGCTGACGAAGGCGGAACATCACGGCCATCTAAAAATGCGTGAACATAAACTTTTTCAAGACCGTTCTTCTTTGCCATTTCAAGAACACCAAAAAGGTGATCCATATGACTGTGTACACCGCCCGGTGAAAGGAGTCCCATAACGTGAAGTGCAGATGAATTTGCTTTACAATTATCCATAGCACCCTTTAATGCTTTGTTTTCGAGATAACTTCCGTCTTCAATAGATTTAGTTATCTTGACGAGCTGCTGATAAACGATCCTTCCGGCGCCGATATTTGTATGACCGACCTCTGAATTACCCATCTGTCCGTCAGGCAAACCAACATCAAGACCGCTAGCACCGATAATTGTATTCGGGCACTCCATAAATCTGTCTATATTAGGCGTTTTAGCAGCCTTTATCGCATTGCCATAGTCGCTCGGATTGTAGCCAAATCCGTCCATGATTATCAAAGCAACAGGTCTTTTACTCATAAATCAATTCTCCTTTAATAATTACATTACATATACACTTATTCATAAGCACGGGCGAGCAATGCTCGCCCGTAATACATCATTATAAAAATACGTATAAACAATTATAAACGTATTCTGTTTTTTCAGTTTAAAAACTTAGCCGTTTACAGCTGCCTGAACGATAGTATTGAAATCATCAGCCTTCAGCGAAGCGCCGCCGATAAGTCCTCCGTCAATGTTAGGCTTAGCAAGAAGCTCTGCACAGTTTTTAGCATTCATTGAACCGCCGTACTGGATAGTAACAGCATCAGCAGTAGCCTGATCGAAAAGCTTTGCGAGCTGAGCACGGATAAATCCGCATACTTCCTCAGCCTGATCCGGAGTAGCTGTAAGACCTGTACCGATTGCCCATACTGGCTCATAAGCAATAACAACATTCTTTACCTGCTCTGCTGTGAGTGACCAAAGATCAAGCTTTATCTGACGAGCGATAACTTCTTCAGTAATATTGCACTCTCTTTCCCACTTGAGCTCACCAACGCAAACGATAGGCTTTAAACCTGCATTGAGAGCTGCAACAGTTCTCTTGTTTACTGTCTCATCTGTTTCGCCGAAGTACTGTCTTCTCTCAGAGTGACCAATAACAACATATTCAACGCCTAACTCTGTAAGCATATCAGCAGATATCTCACCTGTGAAAGCACCGCTCTTTTCAAAGTGAACATTTTCAGCGCCAACCTTAACATTAGAACCTGCTGTTGCATTTACAGCTGTTTCAAGATTTGTGAATGGTACACAAGCAATAACCTCAACATTGTCCTTAGCATTTGCAACAAGCGGCTTGATAGCTTCAAGAAGCTCCTTTGCCTCAGGTCTTGTCTTATTCATTTTCCAGTTACCGGCAATTATAGCCTTTCTTACACTTTTATTCATTGTGAATTACTCCTTTTCATTCTTTGGTTTTTTCTTCTGATTGTTAATTGCATTCTGACAATCAGAATTGTTCTCGTTGTAACTGTTTATGGTTATAAATCCCTTTTTAAGAGGACAAAGAACCATTCCAACGATTATTCCTATAACAAGACCTTTAATAAAATCATTGTTACGGATCTTCCTGTTTATTATTTTCATTTTCATATACCTATTTATGTACAGTGTTTGGGCGAATATCTCTATCCGCCCAAATAACATTTATATCTTATTTATCAGCGATAACATCAACGCCTGGAAGTACCTTACCTTCAAGATATTCAAGTGAAGCACCGCCGCCTGTTGAGATGTGGCTCATCTTGTCTGCAAATCCCAACTGAATT
>CADBQZ010000241.1 GCA_902796865.1 uncultured Ruminococcus sp.
AACAAAGCTGGGTGAAGAATATGGCAAACGACTTGAAGAACTTGGCAGCAGAAAGTTTTATCTTGCAGGTCACTGCTTCGGCGGACTTACTGCAATGGAAACAGCACGTTATCTTAATAAAAAAGGCATAGATACTCAGGTCATTATGATAGACTCAAAGACCTGTGACAGCTTCGAGAAAAACAGATTGCTTCTCGAAAGAGGTTTTGGACATCTTCTTCATTTTGATGCTGCAAAGGCGGGGCATACAGTTGAAGAAACAATACTGAAAAAGGCTATAGGCGGATATATAGACGATAACGGTCGATTCCCTGATGAAGAAGCGATCTGCAATTTTGACGGTGAAATAGGAAAATGTTTCAGTAAACTAAGAAAAATGCCTGTGATCGAAAGAATGAAGATGCTTTGTGCAGCGCTGCCGGACAGAAGCGGTGAAGTCTCTGAATTTGAACTTGAAAGAGTAACGGCATTTTATGATGTCTTCTGCCATAGCTACGAAAGCGTTTCAAGATATGTTCCGGAAGTTTATAAAGGTAGGATAACAATGTTAAAATGCAAAGATCAGAGAATGTCGTTCCTGCCGATAGACAATGTAAACAGCAGTGCTTTCATAAACAAAGTTACAGAAAATACCGCAGAAGTCATAGACATAGACGGCGACCATGTTTCCTGTATGTTCGGAGAAAACGGAAAAATGGTGAGCGATATTATTATCAGGCTTTTCGGAGGTGACTGCTTTGAGTAAAGGCGTTATAGGGGTGATCGGAGCAAGCGGCGCAGTAGGCTGCGCTGCTGCTTCTCAGCTCATAAAAGACGGTTATGAGTGTATCGTTACATACAGAAGCAGAGAGATAGATGAGCTATATGTAAAAGATAATTCGGAATGTATAAAGCTTGATATTGATGAAGAAGTAGGATTGAAAGAATTTTGCCGTCGGTGCAGCGTGGTTTTAAACTGTGCAGGACCTTCATACATTACCGGCTGCAAGACGGCATATGCGGCTTTAAGTGAAGGCTGCGGTTACGCAGATGCTTTTGGTATCACTGTATTTGATGATGAAAGGATAAAAGAGTTTTCAAAGTTCAGACCTTGTGTGCTTGGAGCCGGGACTGTTCCGGGGTTATCCGGAGCGGCTGCTGTAAAACTCAGCAAACAATTTGATAAGTGTACATCACTTGATTTTTATTCTTATGCACTTGAAAACTCAACAAAGACTTCCATGATAGATGTTATATTGAGTTCGGTAGGAAACTATGGACACAGTGACTGTTATTACAGCAATGGAAGGATTATGACCGGAAATATGTCGGAAAATGAACAAGTGAGAGTACCGGGTATAGATGATCCTATGAAAGCAAAATTATTTTTGTATAATGAACTGATAGATACAGCTAAAAGATATGATATATATAATATCAGGAGTTATAATCTTATCCCGGATCTTATGCTTCAAAATAAAATGTCAGAAGAAATAGCAGCTTATATGATCTCAAAGGATAATGATACATTATGGAAATGTGCGGACAGAATGTGCAGGATAATGGAAACATATATGTTCGGCAAAAAGCCCGAGTATGCTGTTTCTTTAAAGGCAGAAGGCATTATTAAAGAAGAGGAAAAACGGCTTGAAATGATAGTAAGGATGCACGACAGTCTTAAAGTGACAGGAATATGTGCGGCATTGGCGGCTGAAAACACACTTGATCCCAGTATGACCGGTATACATTGGGGATATGAGATGCTTGATTTTGAGAAGATACAGGATACCATATGCAATAACGGTTCATGCAGTGTTATAATTCGTGATGCCGATGAGCCTGATGAGGAGGGCGAGATATGACAGGTGAAAAGATCCCCGGAGCATGGCAGTTTCTTAAAGAGTATGCTGCTGTTTATCCGCAAAAAACGGTATATATAGATCATAGCGAGAACAAAAGCATCACTTCTGTTCAGCTTGCAGATAAAGTACGGCAGTTTGCTTCACAGCTCGCAGCAGAAGGAATATCACAGGGTGACAGATGTCTTATAATGATAAAACAGGACTTTGATTTTCCTATTGCTTTTTTTGCCTGCGGTTATCTGGGAGCGATACCTGTACCTTTAAATCTTCCGAAAAGCAATAAAGAACTTGGAAAATGGGAGAGTATAGTAAAGGATACACAAGCTGCCTGCATAATAACCGATGCCGCTAAAGCAGAGCATATGAGAAAACTTATCGAAAACTCTGAGGCGTTTTCGGGAGTGTCTGTTTTGTTTCGGAATAATGAAAAAAACGATATCCCGTGTGTAGAAGAAGGATATTCAGAAATCGCCTTTTTACAATACACTTCGGGGTCAACCGGAATGCCGAAAGGTGTTATCGTTGGCAATAGCTGTGTGACTGCAAACATGGAAGCTATGTGCAGACACCTCGATGTAAATAAAGACAGCGTTATAGGAATGTGGCTTCCTTATTATCATGATATGGGGCTGATAAGCGGATTTTTGTTATCGGTTTATGCAAAAGCGCAGCTTGCATTCATGAAACCGATAGAGTTTATGATGTCACCTATAAAATGGGCGGAAATGATATGCCGCTATGGTGTTACACATTCGCCCGGACCTAATTTTGCTTTTGAGATGCTTGCCGCTAAACTTGAAAAGGAATATGAGCAAAATGGAAGCAGAAAAGATCGTTCTTTAGCTTCTATGAGATGTGCTTTCTGCGGTTCAGAACCTGTGAATCTTAAAACGGTCATGAGATTTATAAAGGCTGCGGTAAAATTCGATATGGATCCTATAGCGATGAAAGCAGGATATGGTCTTGCAGAGAATTCGCTTATTGCAGCGGGCTATGATGTGAAGAACAGAGAAGATAAGGATACCTGGCTTTGTGTATCAAGGCAAAAGCTGTCGGAAAATATAATTGAAGTAAAAAACAGCGGTCATCTTGACGAGCTTGATAATATTTCAGATGACGGTGGCGATGAGGTATATTTTGTGGCATCAGGGCATGATATACCCGGTCATAAGATCACTGTCAGAGATGATAATGGAAATATAATAAATGAAGAGCATAAAATAGGAACGATATATATATCAGGTCCTTCTGTTGCACTTGGTTATTGGGGCAAGGAAGAACTGAGCCGTGAAGTATTTCATGTTGAAAATGGTCAGCGTACATTCAATACGGGTGATATCGGCTTTTGGGGCGGAGATAATGAGATATTTATTACAGGCAGACAAAAGGAAATGATAATAATAAACGGAAAAAATTATTATCCTT
>CADBQZ010000242.1 GCA_902796865.1 uncultured Ruminococcus sp.
GAGATGATGGGTCTTATCGGCATGGGCAACAACCCGATGGTTGGTGCTACTGTTGCTTGCGCAGTTGCTGTTGAAGAGGCTATGAAGTAATTCATAAATGGCTTAAATACGCACTTTTACGAAATCCTGACAGATCTTATGGTTTGTCAGGATTTTTTGTTTTTATGAAAAAATAATTGACCGCCGTTCGGGTTCGTTACCAAACGGCGGTGTTTTTGTTATAGACAGATCGTTATGTAAGGCAGTATGCAGATTATGAATAAATGACAAATTATCTTTCATAATTTTCAGATAGGTTTGTCCGCATATTCTTATACTTAGTATCATATAATTAATTGGACACAAAAGCAGATACAAAAGGAGGAAAAAAATTGAATTCAAAGGATCATTTTCCGTTTGCGGTAAGACCGCTCCCGTACCCGGCAAAAAGTCTTGCACCATTTTTAAATGCAAGAACGGTAAAAATACATCATGACGGGCATTATGCCATGCACATTGAAAAGCTCAACAGAATACTCGAAAGCTTTCCGAAGTATCATTCTCTGCCGCTTGATGCTCTTATAATGAAACAGGCTTTTTTGCCTCATGAGATACGAAATGAAGTAAAACTTCATGCAGGCGGAGCTTTAAATCATATGCTGTTTTTTGAGTGCCTTGCTCCTGCCTCTAAAAGCAGTATAAGCGAAAGCTTTAAAAAACTTCTCTCAGACAGCTTCGCATCATTTGAAAATTTTAAGGATCTTATGAAAAAGGCGGCATTGTCTCTTAAAGGCGGCGGCAGCGCTTATCTTGCATCAGACCGTGACGGCAGGTTCCATATACTTGCACTCAATGACTTTGAAACGCCGATAGAGCATTGTCTGAATCCGATACTTCCCATAGATATGTGGGAACATTCCTATTATTTGCAGTATCAATATCATCGCAGAGAATATATAAATAATATTTTCAATATAATCAACTGGCAGAGGGCGGAGATGAATTATTTTTCCGCATAAGAATAATATGTGATACAGTGCATATTATCATAAAGCAGAAGACTGTACCGAGAACTGCACCGAAGGTATCTATAATTATGTCCTTTTCAAGGGCGGTCCTTCCCGGAATGAAGCTTTGATGTATCTCATCGGTGAATGCGTAGCACGCTGACAAGAATACGCTTATGATACCATTTCGCAGATATTTTCGGCTTATCACAGACAAGGTGCCGAAAGCGGCTGCGCCCATTATAAAATAAACGATAAAGTGTGCGGCTTTTCTTACGGACATATTAAGCTGTGTTATGATAGTCTCTCTGAGCTGAGAATCAAAATTATCCATATCAATAAATAATATTTTTGCGATCTTTATGGTTATTTTTCTGCTTAGATCGTTTGAAGTATCGGCATTTTGAGATGAAAAAATAAAAATAGCTGCTGCACATATGACTGTGAACAGAGAGAGTATTAAAAAAATAATAGTTTTTCTTTTCATTACCTTAGATTTTTCCTTTCTTATTTTGAGGATATATGCGGTTTCGGCTTGACAATAATAAAAAAAGGTATTAAAATAGTATTATATGAAAGTTGATAACACAGGAAATGGTGAAAAAATGCGAAGAATGCAAAATATGCAGGATACAGACAAAGGAAAACGTTCATTTGTAAAACTCCTTTATATAATGCTGTCTATAGTGGTTGCATTTCTTATACTTTATGGCTTGTATCTCATATTAAAGGGAACAGAGCCAAAGACTGTTTCGAGCGATGCACTAAGCAGTATGGTCACAGATAATATTGATGTTGAAGTAACTACAGAACCGTTTATGGAAGATATAGAATATCCTTCGGTACCTGATGATGCAAAGGTATTTGATAAAACAATAGCAAGCAAGTTCTGCGTTCTTCTTGATCTGCAGAGCAATAAAGTCATAGCTCAGCGTGATGCCGAAAAGAGAATGTATCCGGCGTCAATGACAAAAGTCATGACACTTATAGTCGCAGTTGAGAATATGCAGTCTTTGAGCGATACTTTTGTAATGACAGAGGATATAATAGCACCGCTCGTAGATGAAAATGCTTCTATGGCAGGTTTTCAGCCGGGAGAAGAGATAACTATGGAAGATCTTCTTTACGGAGCGATACTCCCTTCCGGCGCAGATGCAACAGCAGGTATAGCTATGAAAATATCCGGTTCTGAGGAAGGCTTTGTAGAGCTTATGAATGAAAAAGCAAAACAGCTCGGGCTTCATGATACACATTTTATGAATACGAGCGGACTCCAGGACGAGGATCACTATATGACCGCTCTTGATATGGCTGTGATATTAAATTATGCTATAAATAATGATATATGCCGCAAGGTGCTTTCTACATATCAGTATACTACGTCAAAGACAAAAGAACACCCTGATGGCATACCGCTTGAAAGTACACTTTTCAGCCGAATGTACGGCGATGAAGTTGAAGGAGTCATCATAGAGGGCGGCAAGACAGGTTACACTGACGAAGCACAGCATACTATGGCAAGTTTTGCAAAAAAAGGTGACAATGAATATATTGCTGTTGTAGCGCATGAGGACGACAAGTGGGGAAGTGTTTATGACACATTCGATATATACGAAAAATATCTCGATTGATATTTGCAAATATTGGGGAAGCCCTTTTTGAAAAGGACTTCCCCAATTTTTATTTTTCTTCGTTTACTGCAAACTGACTTTCGTGACGTGTAAAGAAGTCAGTTCTCGGAGGAAGGAATTTTAGCTTGTGTTCTTTTTCAACAAAGTAATTGAGCGGTTCAAGGATATGATCCCATGACCAGATACGTTCATCTGCTATGAGATACTCACGGAGCTTTTCAGTACCTATAGGAGCCATAGGGTGAAGAAGTATCGCTGTGATCCTTATAGTATAGAAAAGGTTCGCAAGTGTTTGTTTAAGCTCATCAGGTGACTGCTCATCAGGCTTTAATGCTTTTGACATATATTTGCTTGTGTTCCTTATATATCCGTCAAGGACATAAGTACACTGATGGAATGCAAATTTCGCCATATAACGTTCGTATTCAAGCACAGCTTTTTTTGCATCTTCTTTAAAGCTCTCTTCCGGTTCTGCATCAGGAAGTATGCCGTCAAAGTATTTCTGATTCGTATAGAAGGCTGTTCTTATTATACGGTTGTATACATTTGAAAGAAGAAGACCGTCTTTTACTACCGGGTCTGCATCGTCAGGAGCAGCATCAGGATTGAATGGCTTTGGCATGAAGCTTACAGAACGCTGACCCAGTCCAAGTCCCAGCCAGTGCATACGAAGCTGTTCTGGGGTATAGAAATTCAGAAGTTCATCTGCCATAGGAGGTTTTACAGCGCCAGAGCTTGAAGCCTTTTTGTCCAGGAAGAGTATATGATGATTTGCAACTATTATAGGCATCTGGAGCTCACCGTCGTCAGGCTCGGAAGTTTTTACATCTTTGTTTTGAAGTGCCATCCACATAGCAGGTTCGGCTATGCCATAAAAATAAATGTTATCCTGACCTATGAACTGATAAACGTTTGAATTTTTGCTGCACCAGAATTTTTTCCAGTCGTCAGAAGGCTTTCCTTCGCTTTCAAGAAATGTTTTAGTGAATGATATAGGTGCCCAAAGTGATTCAGGCCATACCCATACGGTAAGACCTTCTTCATCTTCAAGTACAGGTGCAGGAACGCCCCATTCGATATTTCCTGTAAGTCTGAACGGAACGAGTGTTTTTCCTGTTCTGTAGCGTATACCGTTTTTGGTAAGAATCTCACAAGCCTTATCACAGTCGGAGAGTTTTTTGAATTCTATCGTAAATGAAGGTTTCTTCTTTTCTTCAAGATATTCATGCTCCGGCATAGAGTCTTTGAGAGAAAAGTATTTTTCTTCAAATTCACGTTTTACATATATTACCGGCGGCTTTAAAAATTCCGATATGGTTTTCCATACGACCGGACGTACATCTTTTCTCTTTTTGAGTTTTTCTATCCATTCTTTAAGAAGTTCTTCATAATCACAAAGTTTGAAATACCAGTTTGTAACAGGCTTCATTGACGGAGTTTCACCTGTAAGTGTACTTACAGGGTCGATAAGATTTTCCGGCATATACTGATGTCCAAGGTCGCACTCATCGGCATAGCCTTTTTCAGAGGTACAGCCTTCGACTGGACATTTGCCTATTACCTGTCTGCCGTTTAAAAATACGCCGGCTTTTTCGTCGAAAAACTGCTTTGTAGTTATTCTTTCAAGCTGACCTTTATCATAAAGGTCCTTTAAAAATTCAAGAGTATACTCGGCATGTATCTCTTTTGAGCGGTCAAGTCCCGAAGCCGCAAAAAGATCAGGCGATATAGAATAAGCCTTTAGTGTATCAGCCTGCTTGTCATGATTCGAGCGTACAAAGTCTTCAAGACTTCCTTCAAATTCGCCCTTTTCGCATTTCTGTCTCCAGCTTTCTGCGATAGGTGAGCCGTAGCAGTCAGTACCGGTGACAAATATAACATTTTCTTTTCCTATCCTGTCACGGAGAAATCTTGCGAATGTATCAGCAAATACGAGCATTCCGCCAACGTGTCCGAAGTGAAGCTCCTTGTTGCCGTATGGCATACCGCCTGTTATGACCGCACGTTCCGGAAATTCCGGACGGGGTATTTCAAAATTACGTTTTTTATCGTTGTTTTTATCTTTTGACATTTTCTGTATCCTTTCAAAAAATTATTTTGAAGCAATCAGCAAGTATATCTGCATTTTGCCGTAGAATATCTCAAAGAAAATTATAGCACATATGATGATAAAATGCAAGAGAGGGAAGCATGAAAATACAGAAATAATTTAAGGCAGCACCTTGCAAGCTACTGCAAAGTACTGCCTTATTTTATAATTTGTCAGGGTCTCTGTTATATCTGAATCCAAGCATAGTAACATCATCAAATTGATCACAATCACCTATGAATGAATCTATTTCCTGCTTCATTTTTTTAAGAAGCATTTTAGGTGAAAGCTCTTTGTTGTTATTAAGTATTTCGATCATTCTTTCCATACCGAAACGTTCGCCCGATGCGCTCTTTGCTTCCGGTACTCCGTCCGTATAAAGGAACAGCTCATCTCCTGCATAAAGCTGTATAGTTTTGTTTTCAAACTGCATATCTTCCATTGCAGCAAGCGGCGGACAGTGGTCTGAAACCAAAAGAGTAAAATTCTTGCCGTTTCTTTTTAATACAGGGTATTCATGACCTGCATTTGCACATATCAGATTACCGGTGGAAAGCGTAAGTACTCCAAGCCATACAGTAACAAACAGATTACCGCCATTGTTTTCACATAGCAGGCGGTTTACATCAGAAAGGAAATCTGCCGGGGTACCATATGCTAGTGAACGAAGATTGAGAAGCATTTTTGATATAGCCATGAATAATGCTGCCGGAACACCTTTGCCTGAAACATCAGCTATAACTAGACCGAGATGATCTTCATCTATCATAAAGAAGTCATAGAAGTCACCTCCGACTTCCTTTGCAGGATTCATTGAAGCATAAAGTGAAAAATCTTTATGATCCGGGAAGTTCGTCGGGAGCATTTCAGCCTGTATATGCGTTGCAACTTTCAGCTCCGAACCGATACGCTCTTTTTCAGCGGTGATAGTCCTTATATTATTCATATAGGTATCAAGCTCCGCTATCATATCAGCGGTTTTTTCTGAAAGCAGCGCTATCTCATTTTTTCCCTTTATATTTTCTCTTATCTTTTCAGCTATCCTTACATTTTTTTCAGCAGCATAGTCGTTTACATTTTTCTCAAGGTCTTCGATCTTTGAAATATAAAGTCTATTGATAGCAAAAAGAACAATTATAATTAGTGCTATTAGTATTACAGCAATTCCGCCAGTCTGGATAAGTGTTGTACGAAGAAGGCCTTTATTTACTGTTTCGACATCTATTTCCGCTACTATAAGACCAAGTTTTCTTCCGTCTATAATGAGCGGTGTGTAGTATGAGTAGGTATGACCCCATTCATTATCCCATTCCTGATAACGGTCAAGCGTTTTTCCGGTATTCCATGTTTCCCATTCAACTTCATGCTGCTTATCAACGGCATTGTAATATGTATCGCCGAGCCAAAGGTAGCCTGTACCGACTTCTTCGCCGTTTTCATTTGTTTCCGTGGCTTCTGTACGTTCACCGTCTATAAGGTATAAAGCGGTGTGCTCAGTGTCGTAGTTCCCTTCGCCGTACATTTTTGCAAGATCTTCTGTTCTCGAACGCGGATCACCCATTACAAGAAAATAAGTATAGGACATATCAAACGCTTCTTTTGCCGATTCAAATGTCAGGACCCAATACTGATGATCGTATTCAAAATAAGCTTCCTGCACATCATCAGAAAGATCTTCGACTTGAATGTCAACTCCTAATGTTTTTCCGGGATATTTTTCGTTGAACAGATTATTAAAATTTTCAAATGCGGTCTGATACTCGTCAAAATCCCATTTCATTTTTATATCTTTGTAATGATCCATGTAGTAGTCGATGTAATGGACTACATCGTGACTATCTGCCTGCATAAGCTTTGCAAGATATGAGTCGAGAGCGCGAGCTTTTTCAAGACATTGTTCCGTGTAAGTTTTTGTCTGATTCACATATGTGAGAACACCTGTAAGCATAAGCATACATACGGAAAAAATAGTGAAAATTATTGCGCACTGGAATGTCAATCCCTGAGTTTTCTTTTTCATGAAACACCTCAATTTTAATAGCAATAATGTACAAATACCAAACTCGTATTTGATACACTTTGCTTAATTCATATTATACATACATGATTATAATATATTTTGTGTATTTTTTCAAGTGGCATTTTTAACAATTTAATGTGCGAAAGTTTTTATAGTATGCTGAAAAACAAAACTCCCGGTTCTTTACGAGCCGGGAGCAAGCGATATTTTTATTTAAATACTGTAGAGACCTTTACTGAAATATCTGTCGCCTCTGTCGGGAAGGACTATAACGATATTTCCTTTTGCGCCTTCTTTTATGTATTTTAATGCGGCTGTCAGAGCGGCTCCCGATGATGAACCGGCAAATATACCTTCCTTTAAGGCAAGCTGTCTTGCATTCTCAAAGGCTTCTGAGTCGGTTATCTTTATTACTTTATCCACAAGTGACATATCCATAGTATCTGCTATAAAGTCGTTGCCGATACCTTCGATGTCGTAATCGTCGTGTTCGCCGCCGCCCATCGTAGAACCTACAGGGTCTGCGAGTACGCCTATCGTATCAGGTTTTCTTTCCTTTATATATTTCATTACACCGGAGAATGTTCCGCCGCTTCCTGCTCCAGCAATGAAATGGTCTATTTTGCCATCGAGAGCATCAAAGATCTCAGGGCCTGTTGTTTCATAGTGAGCGAGCGGATTTGCAGGATTTTTGAACTGTTCAAGCGATACAGCACCTTCTGTTGCAAGTCTTAGTTCTTCAGCTTTTTTAGCTGCACCGAGCATACCCTCCTCACGGGGAGTATTTATGATCTCTGCTCCAAGTGCTTTCATCAGAGCCTGCTTTTCTTTTGAAAATTTTGTAGGCACTACGAATATTACCTTATAGCCTTTTCCAAGTGCTGCAAAGGCAATGCCAAGTCCGGTGCTTCCGGCAGTAGCTTCGATTATTGTACCGCCTGGTTTCAAAATACCTTTTTTTTCTGCATCGGCTATCATGTATTTGCCTACACGGTCTTTAACGCTTCCCGAAGGATTGAAAAGTTCAAGCTTCGCAAAGAGTTTTACATCATCCGGAAGATCAAAATGATTCAGCTGAACAAGCGGAGTATTTCCTATAAGCTGATGTATATCTGTATAAACACCCATATTATTTTACCTCGCTTTCGCTGATAGCATTTTTAAGATCGTTTAAAATATCATCAGCACTTTCTATACCTACTGAGAGACGGATAAGACCATCAGTGATACCGACCTTCTGACGTATCTCATAAGGGATAGATGCGTGGGTCATGCTTGCAGGGTGGCATACGAGACTTTCAACTCCGCCGAGACTTTCTGCAAGTGCAACGAGTTTAAGTGATTTGAAGAATTTCTTTATGTCATAGTTTTCATAAAGTTCAAATGAGATCATAGCACCGCCGTTTTTTGCCTGCTTTTTATTTATCTCATAACCCTGAGCGTCTTTAAGTCCCGGATAGTATACTTTCTTGACAGCCTTGTGGTTACTTAAAAACTCTGCTATCTTTTCGGCATTTTCAACGTGTCTGTCAAGACGTACCGAAAGGGTCTTGATGCTTCTTACGAGCAGGAAAGAATCAAAAGGTCCTAAAACACCGCCTGATGAGTTCTGTATAAATGCTATCTTTTCGGCAAGCTCCTTATCCTTTACGGCAACAAGTCCGGCAACTACATCGCTGTGACCGCCGAGATATTTTGTAGCGCTGTGTACTACTATATCAGCACCGTGTTCCAAAGGACGCTGTATATAAGGTGTCATAAATGTATTATCAACTATAAATAAAAGTCCGTGTTTTTTTGCTACTGCTGATACCGCATCAAGATCAGTTATCGTAAGAAGTGGATTAGCCGGTGTTTCCACGAGTATCGCCTTAACATCAGGAGCGATCTTTTTATCAAGAGTGTCTGTGTCTGTGGTATCTTCGATAGAGTATTTTATACCAAAGTGATCGAATACTTTATCAAGAAGTCTGAATGTACCGCCGTAAACATTTTTTGAAATGATTATTCTGTCATCAGTTTTGAAAAGGCTTAAAACAGCAGTAAGTGCTGCCATTCCCGAACCGAATGCAAAGCCGTCTGTACCGCTTTCGAGTTCTGCGATGAGTGCTTCAAGAGCTGCTCTTGTAGGATTTCCTGTTCTGGAGTATTCCCATTTTACTTCTTCGCCGATGCCTTCCTGCTCGTAAGTGGAAGTCTGGTAGATCGGTACGTTTACTGCTTTTGTATATTTATCACCATAGATACCGCCGTGGATAAGTTCGGTATTGAAATCTTTATATTCAGCCATTGTTATTTACCTCCATAGTTTTTTCTGCCGAAATGAAATGTATATTTTCAAATGCTTTCTGATTATCTTTTCTGTTATCAAAGAATATCTGTTGTATTCTCTGAGGTGTCTTGTGTATATCAGTCGAAAAACCGTATTTTTTAAGAAGCTTTATAACTTCTGAGGGTTCATATCCGTGAAGCATCGGTTCACCCAGCTTTGCGGTTATTTCTGAAAGTGTGCGGACTCTTGAACCGACATTTTCACTGAATGTCGTTTCGTCCGGAAAGTCAAAAACTATCCTGCTTTCCAAAGGAGATATACTGCTTATTTTTGAAACAGTACCCTCAAATACGTCCAGCGTAAGATAATATGTAACTCCCGGTATCGAAAAAAGTGTAGGTATATTTTTATCGAATCCGTTCTCGATAAGCTTATCAGCCATATCATCTTTTGAAAAATCCACCGGGACGTAGCAGACATTTTCAGGTATTATCCATTCGAGTTCTTTTATCCTTTCAAGTTTGTAGCGCTGTGTATCCGGATGATCTATCTCGAAAATTTTTATATCCGGATCGGTATTGCGGAAAGCAAATGTATCAAGTCCTGCTCCGCAAATAACGTACTGGCATTTCTCGTGCTTCTGTGAGAATTTTTTTATTTCCCATTCCGAAAAGGCTATCCTTGAAAGCGGTATAGGGGAGATGTATTTGTTAAGAGTACGCCTTACAGATGAAGCGTTGAATCCAACGGTCGGATCAAGATCAGGAAGCTCAAAATCATTTGCTATGAGCTGACCTACTTCATGATATTGGTCTATGCCCATAAGATCAAATGCAAGATGATCGTCGAATATCTTATCTCTTTCAAATGTTGAATGGTATGCTCTTGCAAACTGGCAAAGCTTTGCAGTCATGCTTTCGTGTGTGTCTATCATAAATACCTCCAAAGTCAAAGTTTAAGTTTATATATGAAACACACGGATAACATCGTTTTTGAATCATCATAAATAATCGTTCCTTATAAAAAAATATTATAATACATAAAGCCTATATGTATTGTAAGTATTATGATAGCACTATAATCCGCATTTGTCAAGAGGAAAATACAATATTTAAAAATATTATTATTTTGCTTTTATACTATTATATAGTGAATAATTATTTTCAGGCATACCAAAAAAACGTCAGGTTATAGTTTATGGCTATAACCTATAATACCTATATGATATTGGACAATTCGGAAATGTTGTAGTATAATATAAACATCGAAAGGAAAAAGGGGGTCGGCAGAATGAAGCTTATAATTTTTGCATCTGGTTCATACTTAGATATCGAGAAAACATACAAACGATGTTGTGAGCGAATGTGAAGCTTTGCCTGCGATATTTTATAATATAGATATTTATTTGTTCATTGGAAATTAAGATTTTGATATTAATATAAAGAGGTAAAGAGAATGAAGCTTAGAATTTTAACAGCAGTTTTTACAGCGGCAGTTTTGCTTATGGCAATGACAGGATGTTCGTCAGACGATGGAAAATCTGATTGCTGCAAATCAGGAGCAGAAAGCTCAGACTGCTGCAGCAGCGGAGCAGACGGCGAGAGCGTTCCGGACTGCTGCAAAGGAAAATGATAAATTGAAAAACGAAAGGGAATTAATATGAAAAGAAATAAATTATTAGCAGGTCTTGTAACATTTGGTCTGCTTATCACATCACTTACAGGATGCTCAGGAGATGAAAAGTCATCTACAGCAGAAAGCGGTTCATCTTCATCTTTATCTTCAGCTTCCTCAAATGGAGCAAGTGCTGAATTGGAAAAAACTGATTTTGAATTAGGCCATCTTAATTCAACAGCACATCTTCTTGGATTTGTTGCAAAGGAAGAAGGATACTTTGAAGAAGAAGGACTGAATGTTACTCTTACACAGTTTTCAAGTGCAGCAGAGCTTTCATCAGGTCTTGAATCCGGAAAACTCGATGCAGCATTTATCGGCTCAGTCCCGACACTTACATTCCAGAGCCAGGGACACGATCTTACAGTATTCGGCGGTGCTATGACAAACGGACATGGTTACGTTATAAAGCCTGAGTTTGTTGAAGGGCTTTCTGACTGGGATATTTCGATATTAAAGGGCAGAAATGTTGCTTCGGTAAAGAATAGTATACAAGATGCAGAACTTCAGATACTTCTGAAAAATGCACATATAGAGATAGGTGAAGGCGATGACAAGGTGAATATAGTTTACTTTGACAGCCAGAAGGACGCATTTGCAGCGATACAGAACGATACAATCGATGCGGCATCTGTATATTCACCATATGCTTCTCTTGCAGAGGGTCAGGGTTACAAGATAGTTTACCGCTGCTCCGAAGAAAAGGCTCTTGAAAACCAGCCATGCTGCCGTCAGGTCGCACCAACTTCGGCGCTCAAGGATCTTCCGAATACTTATTCTGCATTTGAAAGAGCGCTTATAAAGGCTTATAAGTTTACTCAGGAAAATGAAGATAAAACAATAGAAGATGTCAAGAAGTATATCGACATCGAACCTGATTATATAAAGACTGAAGTCTACGGCGGATACGGTACATCTGTTCCGGATCCTGACAAGGCAGGTACAAAGGCATTAAAGGAAAGTATAGTTGAACTCGGATATACCGAAGACTATGACATTGATAAGCTTTATAATACTGATATTTATAAAAATGCACTTGACGGACTCCTTAAAGAGTCACCGGATGATAAGGTGTATAAAGAGCTTAAAGAACATTTTGACAAGTTTGAATAAACAATAGATTTATGAGGTGAGAAAAATGAGCAAGATCGAGGTACAGAACATTACAGTTGATTATGAGGAAAGAAACAAGAGCTTCACTGCTTTAAAAGATGTATATTTTTCAGTTGAAGCAGGAGAGTTTGTAAGCGTTATAGGCTCGAGCGGCTGCGGAAAAAGCACCCTTCTGAGTCTTCTTGAAGGCATCAATTCTCCGACAGCAGGTACTATACTTATAGACGGCGAACCGATAAACGGAACAGGACTTGAGAGGGGAGTAGTGTTCCAGCACTATTCACTGTTCCCGTGGATGACAGCAAGGAAGAATGTAGCGTTCGGAATAAAGCAGGCAAAAAAAGAACTTTCACAGGCAGAAAGACTTGAGCTTGCTGACAAGTTCCTTGACAAGGTAGGACTCAGCGAATTCAAAGATAAGTATCCTTCACAGCTTTCAGGCGGAATGCAGCAGAGAGTAGCAATAGCAAGAGCGCTTGCAATGGATACTGAGATACTTCTTATGGATGAGCCGTTCGGCGCTATCGACGCTAAAAACCGTGCTATATTACAGGAATTGCTTCTTGACCTCTGGGAGGGCGATGGCTCTGAGCCTAAAAAAACTGTTATTTTTGTAACTCATGATATTGATGAAGCTATATTCCTGTCTGACAGAATAATAATGATGAGCGCAAATCCGGGTCATGTATATAAGGAGATAGAAGTTCCTTTTGACAGACCAAGAGACAGAGTGCAGCTTATCCAGTCGGAAGAATATATATCATTCAGGAATGAGCTTATAGAATTGTTCTACGGCGAGATAGACAACGAGATATATGATGACGACTACGACGATGATGAATATGAAGAAGAGGTGTATGCCGAATGAATGTCAGGCAGAAATATCTTAGAGTAACGCATCTTCTTTTTATCGTTTTGATAGCAGTGCAGTTTTTACCTGATAAGGTGAAAACAGATACTCATATATCATATATAATATGGTTTTTCTCTGCTGTAGAGGTACTTGCACTCACCGTCAGCTGGTTTATAAAAAAGAAGGCTTCGCTTGATCTTTTTCTCGATATTGTCGGGACTATTTACGGACTGTTCATATTGTGGACGCTCCTGACGGCGAAATTCGATGTCCTTAAGGCATCGCTTTTCCCGCCTCCCGGCAAGGTATTTTACCAATTTATCGAAGATTACGATAAGATACTTATAAATGTAAAAAGTTCGCTTGGGATAATACTTGAAGGTTATCTTCTTGCGGCAGTTGTATCAATACCTTTGGGATTGTTTTTAGGCTGGACAGCAAGACTTGGAAATGCCGCAACATATGTTTCAAAATTTTTAAGCTCGATACCGCCGATAGTCTATATCCCATATGGAATAGCACTTCTCCCGACTTTCAGAAGTGTTTCGGTATTTGTAATATTCCTTGCGGCTTTCTGGCCGATACTTGCAGGAACGATGAGCGGTGTATTGAATGCCGAACAGAGAGTGATAGATTCTGCAAGAGTCCTGAATGTAAAAAAGATAACGATGATGTTTTCGGTAATTCTGCCGTCAGCACTTCCTCAGATCTTTTTAGGATGCAATCAGGGACTTACCGTAGCATTTATACTTCTTACATCTGCTGAGATGATAGGAGCTTCGGACGGACTTGGATATTATGTAAAGCAGTATTCCGATTTCGGAGATTATACAAGAACGATAGTTGGTATTTTTGTTATTGGTATCGTTGTCGTTTTTATCTCATTCCTGTTCAATAGACTTCAGAGATATCTTCTCAGATGGAAGAAGTGATGAATAAAAACGTAAAGCTTATTACTAAGCTTATCAGAAAAATAGGATCGTTCCTCTTTTGTGGGGGCGGTCTTTTCTGATTTTTGAAGTAATGGAATACCGGCATAGTCTATAAAACATATTGACAAACTATGGATTCAGGTGTATAATAAAATAAGCAATACAGTACTGTCTGATATTCCTTTTGCGGTGTTCTATGTGCAGATATTGTATTTATTCAAAATCACACCGATATAAGGAGAAGATCATATGACAACAGGAAAATATTGTTATGGCGGGTATTTCGGGCTTGAACGGGAAACGCTCAGGGTCGATAAAAATAAACGGCTTGCTCATACTCCTCATCCATTTCCGGATAACGAAAATATAACAAAGGATTTCTGTGAAAATCAGATAGAGCTTGTCACACCTGTATTTAAAACTATAGATGAGGTCGTTGATTCACTGTCTGAACTGGATAGTGTCTGTCGTAAAAAACTTGAAGAAA
>CADBQZ010000243.1 GCA_902796865.1 uncultured Ruminococcus sp.
AATTTCCTGCGTTGAAGCATCAATTAGTATCATAGAGTTATGTTCTTCAAGCAAATCAATATAATTTATATAACTGAAAGAAGCTATTTTTTTACATTGATTCTTTTTAAATATATGACTTAGTTGACTACTAATATAGGCAAAAGAATATACCTTGTGGATTTTTAAACTCAATAATATACGCATTATTCCATAAATTGAAGAATAAAAAGCATACGTACGGAAATAATCTTTTCCTAATATCCATTTATTATTGCATGAATTTTCAGTTAGACTTTCAAGCGAAGTTGATGCAAATCCAAGAATACTATTTAGTTTGATTTTATTTCGTTTTAAATATTCTAAAATAAATTCAAATGGTGCATCGTTGAACTGTTTAATATCTTCACCAAAATATTTTTTATAATAATCTAGTGGAAATTTTTCATTTGGATGCTTTTTTATATACATATCCGTATAAGAATTGTCTAAATAAAAATCCATTGCTAATGAATATGAAACGGTGTATAAATCTTTTCTGCTATAGTCATATTCGCCTAATAATTCTTTTACTGCTTTCGTACCATTATTGTTCCAACTAACTGAATTTGCAAACCCATCGCTATTCATAACTAAAAGATTAGTATTCTCTATTTGACTAGACGAAAATCCATAGCTATTCAATATTTTGTTTAAAGTTATATCTTCTATTTTAGATATATCAGTTTGAGGATTCCATAATTCATAATTTTTGTCTCTTAAAGTTTCTATACTTTTATTTGAATCCGTTCTAATTATTGGTATTGCATATTCTGCTAAACCTGATATTCCTTTTGTTTCTATAACATATTCATTTAAAAACTTTGGAAAACTACTGATTTCATTATAAAGAATAAGATCATTCTTACATAGTTGAAGCCAATAATAATGAATTTTTTTCATATTTAAATATAAATTAAAATCCCCATCCCAACAATCATTAATACAAATAATAGTTTGAAAATGTGAAAGTTCATAGCCACTATCTTTAAATATCTTATCAAAATGAGAGATAAAATTTTTAAAGAAATCCTTTTTATTATTAGAGTTATCATTTACATACTGATACCAACGATTGTATAGAGATTTACAATAAATCACATCTTTAAAAATACCATTTTTTTTAAGATATTCAATATAATTTAATTTAGAACCTGTGAATAATATCACATCCTCTTGAGGATAGTGTGATTTAGTATATGTTATAGCGGAAAAAATTGCTATTTCAGGTGTGGTTAAAACTAATACCATATATTACTCCTTTATTTTGCAGTGAAAGCATCTTCAGGTTTCACTTCGTTTTCATATAAGAAACCCTCATTTATTTTCACAAGTTTTGCTGAATCATGATTTGCTCTGCTTGTCAGAGTGATGAGCTGATAAAGATATCCGCTTGCTATACCGCTGTGAAGACCAAAGAAATAAACTTCGTTATTCTTAATATATACATTTATGTTTTTAGAAAGCTTTTCATTGCCATTTTTCCACTGCATTTGATGTAAACGTAATTCTCTTTTTTCTTTATCATCGGCGCTTGTGAGTATAGTTCCTGATATCGTGAGAACATCAGATACGGAAGCATCTATATTTGCAATATTTACAAATTTGATTTCTGCATAAAAATCGCTGAACATAAAATCTTCAAGCTCAATTTTAAATAGATTAGCACCAACATTGTCAATTAATGGGTCACATTCTGTCTGGAAAATAAGCTTTACACCGTCATTCATTTCATGCTTCTCCTTTTCGTTTTCATATTCCTTTATTGTTTTTTTCAGTTTTTTATTCTCTGCTTTAAGCTTAGCAACTTCTTCATTCAACATATAATTAGTTTTTTGTTCCGGATTTCCCTGTTCATTTACAGCAATATACTTTTTCATGAAATTATATTCGGAGAGAAGCTTTCTTAAATCAACGGATTTTATTGTGAGATCTTTGTCCTCTATGCCATAATATTTTTTGATCTCATTCCAATGCTGACTCATTGTTACTAATCCGGTATGATGCTTATAAAATTCATCAAGATCTTCCGGATGTTCCACAAGATGTATTAATTTATCGAGCATATCTTTTTCATTGCCAGCTTCAAATTTGAAAAGATCGCTGCTTGTAAGCTCAGAAGCACCACCGGCAGAACTTGCCAAAACCGGTATTCCGTATGCAACGGATTCTATTGCAATCTGCGGCAGGTTATCTTCCCATAAAACTGGCACGATACTAAGATTACATCCTTCAAATATTTCTGGAAGTTCTGCATGAGTATAACCGTTATATACCGTTACAGAATGAAAATTCTTTAACATTGTATAGATCTCGGCGTGTTCCTTTTGTCTTACAGTCAATACGATATCAATTTCAAACGCCTGATCTGCCGGCATTTTGGAAAGAGCTTCCAACAAGAAAGGATAGCCTTTTTCCTCATAATTTATATCATTTCCGAGGAACACTAACTTAAACTTATCTTTTACAGGGTAAGCTCTTTTGCCAAGTTGATTTCTTGCAACTTTTGTACCGATATATGATACCTCTGTCTTTGAAGTATCAAAACCACACTGTGCAGCAATTTCATATACTCTTTTTGAAACGGCAAGTATACTGTCACAATTCTCATTGATCTTTGAAATGGCAGAATTGCTGAAATCAAGAATATGCTCTTCATTAGTGTCACAATCAAGAATATCTAATCCAAAATTATTTATCCATTTTCTGCTTGAATAGCATTTTTCAGGTTTGATATTGAATTTTCCACGCTCATATGTTGCATTGGCTATATTGCGCTTCATATTGATCCGTGTACAGTCCATGCAATCCTTTCCCGTATGATTTGTATTACAATTGCAATGTTTATGACGCATATAATAAAATCCGTGCACGCACATCGGCACATAATTGTGGATAGAAAATATGAATCTTGTATCGGGATATTCTTTTTTCAAATCTAAAACATCAAGAGATATACCCTCGATATTGTTGAAATGAATAGCATCAAAATGACCGTATATTTTAATGAATTCTGAAAATACTTCTTTAAGGTTATCATTTTTTATAGCGGCGCATGGATTTACAAACATATTATCCTGTGCAGCAGGGATAGGAGAATTTACTATTTCATAATTATGAACATTATCATTTGTGTCTATCTTTCGTATATATGTTTTCAAAGAAGAAGCATCATAAGCGAAACCACTGCTGAGGAAATATATGGTTACATCAGGATTCTTTTTTCTGATCTCATTGATAAGATTTCGGCAATATACTGTTACACCGCCACCGTAATTCCACTTATTATCATAGGGTACCCAGTTATATATCAGTACTCTGGGACCTTTTGACATTATGCTTGACATAGGTGAAAGTGCAGAATAGTATTTATGTTGATCATAGAAGTTGAAGTTCTCATTTAAAATATCCTCGTCAATATGCTCCATCATTTTTTCTGCATATTCATTGAGTAATTCGATATTTGCATCACAGTCAAAATCAGCCAAAGCGCCTGTGTAGTACATAAGTGCACGAGCATATGCACATTTGATAGTTTCAAGATCAGTTATCCCATATTTTTCGATAATATCAAAATTATCTATCATTCTTACAAATGGGAGTGTGACATCTTTCTGAAGGTTGGACGATGAAGTTGGATTTGTTTTTCTGTAATAATAAAATGGTTTGTTTGTCCACATTATGCTTTCAGCGGTGCATAATGTCTCATAATAAAATGGATTATCTACCCATCCGCCGCCTTTTGCAGGAATAAAAGTGATGTTGTTTTTAATAAGAAATTCTCGTCTATATATAGCGCTCCAAACAGAAGGGTGACCCCATGAGATCGTTCCGTTTTCAAGCAATGTAAATGGTTCTTCGGAATCCGGGATATTAATTCTGTCAGTGTCCGGTTCAGCATTTGGCATTTCTGTACCATCATCATAATAATTATAGAAATTTGATTTTATAATGTCAACATTTCCGTTATTGCTGAGTGAATATAATTTTTCAAACATAGTCGGAGAAATAAAATCGTCACTTTCAACTATGCCTATATACTCGCCTGTCGCTGCCCTCAAACCATGATTCATTGAATCGCCGTATCCGGAATTGACTTTGTCGATTATTTTTATACGGTCGTCCTTTTTTTCATATTCTCTTAAGATCTTAAGTGAATTATCTGTACTCCCGTCATTTATACATATTATTTCTATTTCCTGTAATGTTTGTTTTATAACACTGTCAATACATTTTGAAAGATATTTTCCCACATTGCATACAGGTATCAAAACCGACACCTTTATTTTATCTTGATCAAAAGTTTCTATATTTTCCATTCTCCACCTGCTCCTTGTTTTTCAAAATTTCAAGTTTTGTCATAGTTTATTCAGTTTAATAGATTGACTCATTAAACTGATATCATAAAGCAATAGCTTTATAAGGAGCATGATCTAACTGCTCCCGAATTTTTTGAATTATACATTTATTATACATCATAAATATGAACAATTTGTGAAATTTAAAAAAATATTTGGTATATTTGAAATTCGTTGTTGACATTTTTAATAAAAATTGGTATAATATAGATACAGTATTATGTTATTTCAACAATTCGGGCATAAAGTTACATTTTACTGCCCGAAAGATAATTGGGAGGTCACAATGAAAAGACGTATTGGTATTTTAACTAGTGGCGGCGACTGCCCCGGACTTAACGCTACTATAAGAGGAGTTGCAAAGGCTTGCTACGAGATCATGGGTCACGACAATGTAGAGATAGTTGGTATATCAGAGGGATATTACGGACTTATCAATAATATATGCCGTGATATGAAGCCGGAAGAATTTTCAGGCATACTTACAAGAGGAGGCACTATTCTCGGTACAAAGCGTCAGCCGTTCAAGATGATGCAGGTAATAGGCGAGGATAAGGTCGATAAGGTAAAGAATATGAAGGAGACATATAAAAAGCAGAAGCTTGACTGTCTTCTTACACTCGGCGGAAACGGTACTCACAAAACATCTCATCTTCTTTCGCAGGAAGGTCTGAACGTTATCGGACTTCCTAAGACGATAGATAATGATATTTACGGAACAGATGTGACATTTGGTTTCCATACAGCCGTTGATATTGCAACAGATGCTATAGACAGACTTCATACTACTGCAAACAGCCATTCGAGAATACTTCTATGTGAAATAATGGGCAACAAGGCAGGCTGGCTCACTATAAGCTCAGGCATTGCAGGCGGTGCAGATATAATCCTTATACCTGAGATACCTTATGATATAGACAAGGTATGCGAATCTGTCATCAAGAGAAGCGAAAGCGGAAAGAATTTCTCTATAGTTGCTGTTGCAGAAGGTGTCTTCGACAAGGAAGAAGCAAAGATGAAAAAGAAGGAACGTGCAAAAGTCCGTGCAGAGCAGGGGATCAATACCGCTACAAACAGGATCGCTGCACAGATACAGAAAAAGACAGGTCTTGAAACAAGGGCTTGTGTTCCGGGACATATGCTAAGAGGCGGAAGTCCCAGTGCGTATGACAGGATACTTGCAACACAGTTCGGTGTTCATGCAGCAAAACTCATATCACAGGAAAAATATGGCAGGACTGTTGCAAAAGTCGGCGGCAAGATAACAGCAAACAAGCTTGCTGATGTTGCCGGAAAGACAAAATTCGTAGATCCCGGCGATCAGCTTGTAAAAACTGCAAGAAACTTAGGTATTTCCTTTGGTGATTGATGTAAAGCCGGATCATGACGGAAACGGCGTGACGGCAGTGATAAACGATCTTGATCTGGGTGAAACGCTTGACTGCGGTCAGGCGTTCCGCTGGATCAGAACAGATGAAAATACTTAT
>CADBQZ010000244.1 GCA_902796865.1 uncultured Ruminococcus sp.
CGACAACAATACAAAAGTTGCTACCGGAACAGGTACAGGTATAGTAATGACTTCCGATGGTTATATAATAACTAATGCACACGTTGTATATGACAGCGAAGATAATTACGGAAGGGCACTTAATGTATCAGTTATGATGTCCGATGAAACAAAATATGATGCTACTATTGTTGGATATGATATCGACACTGATATTGCGGTATTGAAGATAGATGCTTCAGGACTTACTGCTGCTGAATTTGGCAATAGTGATGATCTTCAGGTAGGTGAACTGGTACTTGCAATAGGAAATCCGCTTGGATTTGAACTCTTTGGCTCTGTAACAAGCGGTATAGTTTCTGCACTTAATCGTGAGATCTCTATAAACGATAAGAAAATGAATCTTATCCAGACGGATGCTGCTATCAATAATGGTAATTCCGGCGGTCCTTTAGTTAATAGTTACGGACAGGTAGTAGGTATCAATTCAGCAAAAATGTCATCCACAATGACATCTGCAACAGTTGAGGGATTGGGCTTTGCTATCCCGATCACACAGGCTAAAACCATAATTGATGATCTTATCAATTACGGTTATGTAAAAGGCAGACCGCAAATAGGCATTAACGGAAAGACTATAGATGAATCTACAGCAAATCTTTATGGACTTCCTGTAGGCATATATATCACATCTCTTACACCGGGCGGCGCTGCTGAGATGGCAGGTGTACAGGCAGGCGATATTATAATCGGTGTGGATAAAAAGGCTGTATCGACTATTGATGAACTGAACGAAGAAAAGAATAAGCATAAGGCAGGGGAGGAGATCACTCTTACTGTAAACAGAAATGGTTCAGATATAGACATCAAGGTTACTTTACAGGAAGTAACAAAGGGAGATACTCTCTTCAATGACCAGCCAACAAAAAATAATTAAAATCCATTCTTCTTTTTATAGTTGATCCCTATTTAAAAAACACGTTCCTTTTGAGGAGCGTGTTTTTTTAATGTTGATAAAAATTAATTATTTGTATTAGTGTTACACTCTTGACAAAATGAAAAATAAATGGTAACATATAGTGTGTAGGTCTGTAACAGGATTGTTACCGAGTGTTTATTTTTATGCTTTGAGTACCAACGATATTTGTTAGAAGATTCGATGATATAACGGAGGAATTCGTGAAATGAAGGCAAACGGTTATTTGAAAAACATCAAAAAATCCCGTAAAATAACAGCCGGTTTTCTTGCAGCTGCAGCGGTATTGGTGTTATTAGTCGTAGCTTTGAATGGCTCGCTGTTTTATAATATGATAAGCGACCAGTCAGAGCTTGTTTGCCGTGAACAGTTAAATACTGTTTCAAATGATCTGAAGCTTATAATCTCAGATTCTGAAAAAAATCTCAGAAAACTTGAGTTAGCGCTCAAATCAAATATTAACGATGATGATACATCTGACAGCTACTATAAGTTTTTAGAAGAAATTAAAAATAATGATGATTATTCAAACTGTATAAATATATATGCAGCAGGTGATGATTGGTTTGTTGCGCCTGATTTTGATTCGTCGGATTTTCAGGCTAATGACAGGGTATGGTATCTTGGAGCCAGAAAAAAAGGTGCAGGAAATATATTTGTATCTTCACCTTATATTGATATAATAACCGGCAGAATGTGTTTTACACTTTCGATGCTTTTAGATAACGATATTGTTATAGGTATTGATTATGATCTTAAAGAACTTCAGAATAGCCTTAGCAAAGCTGTTAAGTCCGGAGGCGAAGCGCTTATTGCAAATGCAGAAGGACAGATAATCTGCTACAATGATGAAAATGTTATAGGCAAAAAGATCTCTGAAAGTCTTCCGCAATATGCAGATATATTCAGAAAGATCAAATCATCAGGTGAAGATGATAAAATGTTCAGTGCGGATATAGATGATACCCGCAGTGAAGTGTTCTATAGCAAGACTGCAAACGGTTGGTATCTAATATCAAGCGTAAGTCACTGGATATTATATAAAGAATCATATATGAGACTTATATATAATTCCATACTTAATCTTATAATCGTTTTGATAATAATAGCATTATTCTTTTTTAACAAGAGGAATCAGAATAAGATTGATAAGGAACTTGAGGAAAAAGAAAACTTTTACAGTGAAAATCTTTCAAAACTTGATGGACCTATAAATCTTATGCTGCAAAGCAGCAGTAAGATAAAAAATGAAATGAATGAAGATGGCAACAAACTTTGGGAGCTTGTTAATGAACTTAAAGGTTCTGTTGCATTAATAAAAGATTTCTCTTTTTCTGAAAAAAAGAAACGCTTTGAAGAAAAAGAAAATAAAATAAAAAAAAGAAAAAACAGTGGCAATGAAAGTGTAACGATAAGAAAACAAAATAAGATAGTTATGATAGCCGTAATAATAGCTATCAGCATTGCAATGGGAGTTTCTTTAATATCGTCTGTATATGGTCTTGTAAACGGTGGAAATTCTACAATGAATGGTCTTACAAAGAATTATCTTAGTGATGTTCAAATGTGGGAGACTGAACAGAAAGGCGCTGTTGAAACATTTGTAAAGGGACTTGTTTCAAATCCCGATATTATGAATGATTATGAGGGTGTTATTGAATGGCTTAATAATATAGCTGAACAGTATGACGATATATCTGTGGCATATATCGGAAATCCCGACCGAAAGGATTATACATTTGCTGAAAGCGGGCATTATGAACATAATGACGATATTGACTGGAAGGTCGAAGAAAGACCGTGGTATCTTAACGTTGTAAACTCCGATAATAAAGATGAAATATGTATTTCCGAACCGTATATAGACAGTAAGACCGGTATGTACTGCATAAGTTTTTCTAAAGCTATCTATGATAAAACCGGAAAGTTTTTAGGAGTATTCGGTGCAGATTTTTATTTTGATAAACTTATTAAGATATTGAGCGATTCATACAGTGATGAGGGATATGCATTTATAGCCGATCATGAAGGAAGGATAATAAATCACCCAAACAAAGCATATGAAATTTCTTCCGAATCACAAATGACATTGGAAGAAGCAGGGTATTTAAATGCTGTATATTCAGACAGTACTATTACAATAACCGATTATGACGGTGCAAAAAAGGCTATATATTCTCTTATTGAACCATATTCAAATTTTAATGTTATATGCGTAAAAAATTGGAGCGTAATTTATGGTAGGGTAATTGTGACCAGTCTTTCGCTTACATTTATATTTGCCGTATCACTTGCAGTTACTATATATATACTTTATAAGCAAATGAAGTGGCAAAAGGAAGCGAATGAGATACTTCAGGAAGCAGTTGATGCTGCTGAATATGCCGGAAAAGCAAAATCTCAGTTTTTAGCGCAGATGTCTCATGAGATACGAACTCCTATCAATGCCGTATTAGGCATGAATGAGATGATACTGAGAGAGTGTGATAACGGAAATATTCTGGGATATGCCGAGAATATAAGAAATGCGGGAAGGACGCTGCTATCACTAATAAACAGTATACTTGATTTTTCAAAACTCGAAGATGACAAAATGGAGATAGTTCCTGTTAATTATGATACGGCATCACTCATAAATGACCTTGTAAATATGGTTCAGGAAAGAGCAAAGAAAAAAGGTCTTAAATTCACACTTGAATGTGATCCAGAGCTTCCTAAAACAATGTATGGTGATGATGTCCGTGTAAGACAGGTAATAACAAATATTCTGACAAATGCGGTAAAGTATACCGAAGAGGGCGAAGTATGGTTAAGGATAAGCGTTGTCGGCAGAGACAGTAATAATATAACCATACATATAGAAGTTGAAGATACAGGTATAGGTATCAAGCCCGAGAATATCGAAGGATTGTTCCAGTCATTCAAACGTCTTGATCTTGAAAAGAATAGAAATATTGAAGGTACTGGACTGGGAATGTCTATTGTACAAAAACTTTTGCGCCTTATGAACAGTAAACTTGGTGTTGAAAGTGTTTACGGAAAAGGTTCAAGATTTTACTTTGACATTGTACAGGGTGTTGTTGATGCTGAGGGTATAGGTGATTATAAAAAGCGTCTTGATGAAAAACAAAATTCTAAAAATGCTGAAGAATATGTTTATGCACCAAATGCAAGAGTACTTATAGTTGATGACAATAACATGAATCTTCTCGTTGCAAAGGGGCTTTTAAAAAGGACCGGTATGCATATAGATACTGCTCTGAGCGGAAAAGATGCAATAGAACTTATAAAAGAGAATTTTTATGATATTGTTTTCCTAGATCACATGATGCCGCAGCTGGATGGTATACAGACCTTAAAAATTATGAAGGAACAGGAACTTATACCTGACAATACTTCTGTTATCATGATGACTGCGAATGCTATAGTCGGCGCGAGAGAAGAGTACTTAAAAGAAGGCTTTGATAATTATATTTCAAAACCTATTGATGTAAAGAACATGGATGAACTGCTGGAGGAATATATACCTGCTGAAAAACTTTCGTATAAAACAGAAAGCGGCACAGTAAAGGCAATACATCCTGAAGAAAAGACAGTTAAAAAGGAAGAAGCAGAACCGGCCAAATTCACTAAATATGATAAACTCAGACTTATTCATGAGCTTGATACAGAATCCGGTATAAGGTATTGTCTTAATAATGAGAAGTTTTATATTGAGCTGGTCAAGGCTTATGCTTCAGATGATCCTTCAGAACAGCTTCAGTTCCTGTTAGACAAACAAGAATATGAAAAATATAAGCTTCTTGCACATAAAACAAATGTTTGTTCGCATAATATAGGTGCTGATTCCGCTGCTAAAGCGGCAGCAGCAGCAGAAAGTGCAGCAGATGACAAGGATGTTGAACTTGTAAGACAAAAACATAAGTCTCTTTTAAAGATCCTTAGCAGACTTATAAGTTCAATAAAAAACGCTTTGGACATGAGGTGATGATATGCAAAATAAAAAGACAATTAAAATTAAATTTTTTATAGCTGTTTCGATAGTAGCATTAATATTTTTTGTATTAGTTGCAAAGGGAGCAGCGCATATCGTCAAGTATAATATAAAAGCAGACTTTGACGATCATTATCAGCTTCTTGCGGATTCAACAGCAGACAGAATGGATACGTGGCTTTTAGCAGAAGCTGAAATAGTCAAAAACCAAAAGACTGCAATAGAGATAATAGGCAATTATGATATAAGATCTCTAACTAAATATCTTTCAGATACTGTGTCAAAGATAGACAATACAGGTATATGCGATCTTTATTATGTAGATACCGAAAATCACCTTGCGACCGCAAATGGGTATTATACTGACGATACAGTTGATCTTACGAGCCGTAATTGGTACAGGGCTTGTACGGACAATGAAGAATTGTATTATTCTTCGCCATACATTGATCTTTCTACAGGTAATAATATCATTACTATATCGGTCGGAATATTTGATAACAATAAAAAGTTTAAAGGCGTTTTGGCATTAGATATACTTGTTGATGCTTTTTTTGATCTGATAAATGATGCTGATATACCGAATGACAGTTATGTATTCTTGATAGACAATGAGTTTGGGGTATCAATGCATCCAAATGATGAATTTAAATCGAAATCGAGTTCTCCCAAGAATATGGCTTCTTTAGGTTATGAAAAATATACAGAGCTGGTTGAGAATATCAAAACAAGCAATTTAAAAAGCCAGACTATTGAGGATTATGACGGGGAAGAACGAGAATTTTTTGTAAGTAAAATGAAAAACTGTGAGTGGTATGTTGCTGCTGCAGTTTCAAGTGATATATATGTAAAACCTGTTGCTTTTCTTCTTGTGACGATAATAGTAGCACTTATACTTACTATAACTGCAAGTATGACTGTTACATTTATTATTTCGAGCCGTATTATAAGGAAATTAAAACAGGATATGAGCAATGCTGATAATGAGAACAAGAGCAAAACATCATTTGTTGTAACTATGTCTCAGGAGATAAGGAATCCTATCAATACTATAAACGGCATGACGGATATGATAATTCGTGAGAGTGATGATGAAAATATAAGAGAACACGCTCTTGATGTCGGCACAGCAAGCCAGAGTCTCCTTGCAATAATCAATGATATTCTTGATTTTTCAAAAATGGAAATAGGAGAGCTTGAGATCAATAAGGAAGAATTCAATATAGCATCTCTTGCAAATGACGTTGTAAATATGGTCAATTCAAGAATGGGAAGTAAGAAACTAGAGCTTCTTGTTGATATAGACCCGGATATACCTGTTGGCATAATCGGCGATGAACTGCGTCTCAGACAAGTCATATTGAATCTTATGACAAACAGCATCAAATATACTGAAAACGGTTTTATTCTCATGAAAATATCCTTTACAAAACGTGAGTATGGTATCAATCTTAATGTTTCGATAAAAGATTCCGGAAACGGTATGACTGATGAAAATATAGAAGCTTTTCTCATTGGATTCAAAAATGCGTCTGATGAAAGAAAAGATGCTGCAAGAGATACAGAACTTAGTCTTGCTATAACAAAATTCCTCATTGAAGAAATGGGCGGATTTATAAATTGCGAAAGTGAATTGGGTATAGGAACAGAATTCAGATTTTCTATTCCTATGAATGTCTCTGATGAACAGCCATTTATTACATTGGATGCTCCTGAAAATGTTCATGCTCTCTTTATGACTACATTTGAAGGTATGAGTATGCCTGTGATAGATGTCTATATAAGACTTCTTATAAACGTTGTTAAGAAGATGAAGATAGATCTGAAGCTATGTACAGATTTTGGCGACTTGGAGCATATGTTAAAGGAAAATAATGCAAATATGCTTTTTGTTGACCGTGAAAATTATATTGCTCATGAAGAATATTTCGGACGTTTATCTGAAGATATAAAGGTAATACTTGTTCAGGAACATGAAAATGCGGTAAGAGTTTCTGAAAAGATAGGCTGTATATTTAAACCTTTCTATGCTATGTCTATTGCTGCATTTATAAATGGACTTACATTTGCAGCGGCTCAGGAAACAAAGGATACAATGCGAAAGAACTTTGTTGCACCAAAAGCCAAAGTATTGGTCGTTGATGACAATCATGTTAATCTGAAAATAGCATCAGGACTTATGGCACCATATAATATTAATGTCTATACGGCAGACAGCGGCATAAAGGCTATAGAAATTCTTGAAGAATCACCGGATTTTGACATTGTATTCATGGATCATATAATGCCTGATATGAATGGCATAGAGACCGCATCAAAAATACGTTCAAATCAGGATGTTTATTTTAAAAATGTACCTATAATTGCCCTTACTGCAAATACTATCAATAATGCACATGATATGTTCCTTCGTGCAGGTTTTACATACTTCCTTGCAAAACCTATTGAAGTAAGTATGCTTGATTGGGTATTAAGAAGATTTTTGCCGCCTGAGCTTATAGAATACGTGGACGATGATAAGGTATATGCAGCTCCTGAAAAATTACCTGCTTTAGATGATCAGCATAAAAAAGCAGATCATGAGAACACAGAAGATGATCTTTCTAAACAGAATGAAGATGCTGAAAATGAAGAGAAACAAGAATGTGATCCCGATGTTTTTGATCCGCAAATCGGTATTGGCTATACAGCAGGGAATGTAGAGCTTTACAATGTTGTTCTTTCAGAGTATGTGAAAACAGGTAAGGAAATAGCAGAACTTATAGATAAATCATATCAGGAACACGATTGGCACAATTATATAATAAGAGTTCATGCATTAAAAAGTACTTCTTTGAATATAGGTGCGAAGCAGCTTTACGAACAGGCTAAAAGACTGGAAATGTGCGGTAAAGCCGGTGAATATGATGTTCTTTTATCTGAAACTGAACCTTTGCTTGAAATGTTTGAAAAGGTGATTTCTTACGCAAAAGAATATCTTGATTTATGTA
>CADBQZ010000245.1 GCA_902796865.1 uncultured Ruminococcus sp.
GGCTTCGGGGCTATAGCTCTTGCGATAAGAAGACCCTAAAATGCCATTACCATTCCGACTGTGAATTTTCCTGTCATGCAGAGATATACTCCGAATATCAATACTGCGGTGTCAGTAAGCTTTGCAATAATAGGTACGACAACGCCAAGATAGCCGTTGATCTTTTCAAATTTTACGTTTTGTGTATTTACACTTGCCTGATAGCCGGACCACTTTTCAAAAAACGTTTTCGGCGCCGCTTGCTATAACGAGCGGTCTCATAATATACTCTTTTATTGCGATATTTATGTCTATGCAGAATTTTGGTGCGTATTACAATAGAAAAGTTTTTTATATATCTTTTTTAAAGTATAAAGCATATAAGACCGCTGCAGCCTTCGTTTATGACTCTTTCCAATGTTTCCTGGAGTTTCATTCTTGCTTCTGCCGGCATTTTATAAAGCTTGTTGTGAAGACCTTCGTTTACAAGCTCGTGCAGGGATTTTCCGAAAATGTTCGATTCCCATATCTTCCTTGGGTCTTCTTCAAATCCGGACAGAAGGTACATTACAAGTTCCTCGCTTTGTTTTTCTGTTCCGACGATAGGACTTACTGTTGTATTTATTGAAGCTTTCATCATGTGTATCGACGGCGCTGAGGCTTTAAGTTTTACTCCGTATTTTCCACCCTGTTTTATTATTTCGGGTTCTTCCAATGAAAGCTCGTCTATGTCGGGCATGACTATACCATATCCTGTGGCTTCTACTTCATCGAGAGCAGGCTTTATTTTTTCATATTCTTTCTTTATATTGTTAAGCTCCATAAGAACAGGGAGAAGATCGCTTTCGTTGACTATCTCTATACCTGTAGTTTCACCGAGTATCTTGTAAAACAAAGTGCTTTCGAGATTCACTTGTATAGTTACGCTGCCTTGACCTAAGTCTATCCTTGCGATCTTTGAGTCTGTTATATAACGGCAGTCTTTTAGTTTATCTGCAAAATCCTCAGCATCTTTGACAAGCTCTATATTATCGGCGGCTGCTCTGACAGCACCGAATACTTCATCTTTAAGCCAATGCCCCTTTTTTAGTCCAGTGATCCATTTTTCCATGCGGATATTTATTTCTTTTATAGGGAATGAATACAGAAGCTCAGACATTATTTTTTCAATATCATTTTCATCAAGCTCAATACAGCTTACAGGTATCACCGAAGCTTCATACTTTTCCGAAAGCTCTTTTGCAAGAGCCTTTGTACTATCCGAATCAGGCTCGGTACTGTTTAAAATAACTATAAAAGGCTTGTTTATATCTTTAAGCTCGTTTATTACTCTTTGCTCACATTCGGCGTATTCTTCTCTCGGGATATCTGTTATGCTTCCGTCTGTCGTAACTACCATACCTATCGTTGAATGTTCAGAGATCACTTTCTGCGTTCCGACCTCTGCCGCCATATTAAACGGCACTTCATCGTCAAACCATGGTGTTACTACCATTCTAGGCGCTTCATTTTCAATGTATCCCAAAGAGCTTGGAACTATATATCCCACACAGTCTATAAGCCTTACGTTGAATTGTGCTCCGCTGTCAAGCTTTACTTCAACAGCTTCTTCAGGAATAAATTTAGGTTCTGTTGTCATTATCGTTTTTCCGGCTGCTGACTGCGGAAGCTCATCTACTGCACGTTCCTTTTTAAATTCACTTTCTATATTCGGTATTACAAGCGCCTCCATAAAGCGTTTTATAAAAGTTGATTTACCTGTTCGCACCGGGCCTACAACGCCGATATATATATCGCCGTCAGTTCTTTTTGATATATCATTATAAATACTGCTGTCCATATTTACCCTCCTATAATGTCTGAGCTGTAATGCGTTCTAAACTATAGGTATCAGAAGCATTCCGTTTTCCGATAAGGATTCACTTTCCAGCGAGTTTTCCTCCATTATCGCATTTACAGATGTTGAATATTTCTTAGCGATATTCCATACCTGTTCATCCTTGACACCGTAATAAAGCTTTATTGCATAATCACCGTCACGGGTTATTTTTACTGTATCGTCAATGCTTACATCAGTGACTGCATTGAAATTTGAAGTTGTGTAAAGCTCGCCTTTGATATTTATATCTGCTTTTACCGAAATACTGTCTGAATCATTCAGGGTGTAGCTGCAGCTTATACCGCTGATATATATTTCTGCTGTACTGTTTTCGGTTATTCCTTCCGAATCAAATTCATATTCAAATGCCTGATCCTTTTCAATAACAGAAGGGATATTATTTTCATTTTTTATCATTGCCTGATAACACAGCATACCACTTATCTTTATTTTTTTGTTTTCATCGTCCGGAGTTATATTGATATTTTTAGCGCTGCACCAGACATCATATACTCCTGCAATGCTGTTTTCATCTGTTTCAAGTACGGCTTTATTCTGGATATGTTCATTTATTGTCTCAGGCGGTTGATCTATCCAGAGCTTTGCGGAAGCGTATTCACATGGATACGATGTTGAATAAATATCCGATACAAGTGAAAGAGGTATAGTTTTATATGCACAGCATTTTATGTGCAGCTTGATCTCGTATTTAAGTTTTTTGTTTTCGCCATTGCTGTCTGCCGATGGAGTTATATCGCAATAGACTGCTGTTACCCTGACATTGAATCGGAAGTTTTCGTCAAGACCTTCCATATCGGCGATCTGACTGTATGGTATAGTAAAACTCATAGTTTCTGCACTTTCGCCGCTTGTATATAAAAGTTTTATTGCAGCTTCGCCCTTTACAACAAGCTTACCGGCTATTATTTTGCTTTCCGTGTCTGAAAGTTCTGTTTCCGTCCTTATTATATCTGATACAGCAGGCTTTGAGGAAGCAAGCTCCGCTTCATCATTTAATGTGAGTGTTTTCTCACAGGTTATTTTTTGGGACATATATTCGACAGGCATTTTTCTTACTTGAACATTCATTCCGGATATATCGCATACCGCTTCCTGTTTTGATTCACCGGTAACTTTTATCTTTATTGATACTGCACCTCTCATATCTATCCTTCGTTTGTTTACTACACGGCAGTTTATATGATCTGATTTCGGGACTATTGTCACATCAGGTTCGCTGACGGTACCTATATTTACACTTTTGCTGTAATTAAGGCGCTGTGATATGCAGTGCAGTGAGCTGTCGTTTTCCGCCCAGTAAAGTATCCTTACATCTGCTGTAATATCATAATCAAGTGTATCGCCGTTTATACTGTATGAAGTTACTGAGGGTGAAATGCCGCATTTTATTAATTTGAAAATATCCGGATAATAATCCGGCAGTATGTAATCGAGTTCTGTATTTTGTTCCTGTACACCGTCGTAAATGTTCTCACTTACGGAAAGAGTTTCACGGTTGATCTTTAAATTCATTTATATACCTCCTAAATATTATGCCCGTTCGGACTTGTCTTGCTAATCAATTATATTCCTTCTGATAATGATTTATGACATCTTTTCTTGACAAAAAATAAATAATGTGATAATATTAAAATAATAATGACTTTGAAGCAGCGAGGTTATTATTAACTAATGAGGGCTTTGCCCTTTGACAAAATCAAATTTGGAGGTCTTTTTATATGGAAAACGTAAAAAAGTACATTGCTGAATTTATCGGTACTGCTGTGCTGGTAATATTAGGCTGCGGAACAGCTATGCTGGTAGGCTGTGCAAACGGTGACAACGCTTCGGGTTATGTGCTGACTGCTTTGGCATTCGGTCTTGTTATCGTTGGTATGGCTTATTGTATCGGCAATATCTCTGGCTGTCATATCAACCCTGCCGTTTCTCTCGGTGTTTTAATAAGCGGCGGAATGACAGTGACTGATTTCTTTGGCTATGTTATTGCTCAGATACTCGGTGCGTTTGCAGGTTCAGAGCTTCTTGATGCTATATTCAGTCTTGGTAACATCAAGGATATGACAGGTGGATTCGGCACAAATGGTCTTGCCGGAGTAAATGACAACTATGCTGCCGGTATTATCGTAGAGATAGTTCTCACATTTATTTTTGTGCTTACTATCCTCGGAGTTACATCTAAAAAGGCAGGTCATGGCTCGTTCGGTGGACTTGTTATCGGTCTTACACTGACACTCGTTCACATTTTCGGCATTGGTCTTACAGGAACTTCTGTAAACCCTGCAAGAAGTATCGGACCGGCTCTGACAGCTGCCATCCATGGCAACAGCGATCCGCTTTCAGTCGTTTGGGTATTCATAGTTGCTCCGCTTATCGGTGCAGCAATTGCGGCTTTGTGCTATAAGTTCCTTGAAAGCGCAAAAAACTAAGTTTTTAAAGAAATTTTCCCTGCCTTTTTTTGCGGCAGGGGATTTTTTAGGTCTATTGTAAACGCATATCAAAATGCAGGTTGACAATCTGTTTGCGATGTGATATAATATTAAACAGAAGTTTTATGGAGGAAAAGTTATGACTACTAAAGAACGAGTGATAGACCTTTTTCGTTCCAACAGCGGCAGTTTTTATTCCGGCGAAGAAATAGCTGCAAAACTTGGACTTTCGAGGACTGCTGTATGGAAAACGGTCAAAAGGCTTAGAGAAGAAGGCTATCCGATATTAGGTGTTACCAAAAAAGGTTATTGTATGGAGAAAGGCTCAGATATTCTTTCCGAAAGCGCTGTTAGGCAATATCTTGACGGCTGTAAAGATATTTATGAAATAAATATTATTGATACTGCCGGTTCTACGAACGATATAGTAAAAACTAAAGCTGAAGATGGCGTACCAGAGGGATTCACGGTCATATCAAATGAACAGACCTCCGGCAAGGGACGATTCGGAAGAAGCTTTTTCTCGCCGCATAATACCGGGATATATATGAGCATACTTCTGCGTCCGGAGAACAAGCCTTTATCATACGGCAATAATATAACGACTATTGCAGCTGCGGCTGCCTGTGAAGCCATAGAGAGTATCTCAGGCAAAAAGACAGACATAAAATGGGTCAATGATATTTATATTGAAGGAAAAAAAGTGTGTGGTATACTGACCGAGGGTGCATTTGACCTTGAAAGCGGAATGTTTAAATATGCAGTCGTAGGCATTGGTATAAATCTTTATGTGCCATACAGCGGATTTCCGGAAAGCATAGCCGGCAGAGCAGGTGCAGTCTTTGAAAGAATCGAAGACGACTCTAAGAACAGGCTGGTCGCATCTTTTCTGGAAAGCTTTTATAACTATTATTCTGGAAGAAAGAGCGAGCATATAAAAACTTATCGCAGCAGATGTTTCGTTATAGGCAAAAACATTGAGATCATCAATGGAAACGTCAAAACGAGAGGTGTTGTAAAAGACATTGATGATGAATGCAGACTTATGGTGAAAACAGAAAGCGGAGATATAATAACATTTTCAAGCGGAGAGATAAAGGAGATCACAGAATGAAAAATGAAAGAACTAAAAATATGATACTTTGTGCGTTTTTTACAGCGCTTATAACAGTTGGCACATTTATAAAGATACCGATACCGGTAGTTCCGTTCACGCTTCAGCTTGAATTTACTTTGCTTGCCGGAGTTTTGCTTGGACCCAAATGGGGAACAGTTTCAGTTTTGGTATATATTATAATGGGATTGATAGGCTTACCGGTCTTTACCGAGGGCGGAGGACTTGGCTATGTTTTAAAGCCGGCTTTCGGTTATATAATAGGTTTTGCATTAGGTGCTTTGGCGGCAGGATATATAGCGAATAAAAGTGAGCAGCCAAGTCTAAAGAGGCTTCTGGCAGCAAATTTTACAGGACTTCTGATAGTCTATGCTGTCGGTGTGGTATATTATTATCTAATATGTTTGCTTTATCTTAATGACCCTATAGGCGTATGGAAACTGTTATGGTATTGCTTCTTGCTTTTGGTACCAAAGGATATTATTTTATGTATACTTTCGGCAGTACTTTTAAAAAGACTTATACCGATAATGAAGAAGATATAATTATGATCACAAGGAGAAGAAAATGGATATTTTAGTTCTTGCAAAAGAGATAATAAACGGCAGAAGATTAAAAAGGGGAGAGGAAATGAGCTTCTTTTTGGAATGCGAGCTTGATCCTCTTTGTAATGGTGCAGATATGATACGAAGTGCGCTTTGCGGAGACCATGTTGACCTTTGCAGCATCATAAACGGAAAAAGCGGAAGATGCTCGGAAAATTGCCGGTTCTGCGCCCAGTCAGCTAATCATTGTACAGGTATCGAAGAATACGATTTTCTTGATAAGGAACGAATTTTAAAGGAATGTCTTCACAATGAAAACAGAGGCGTACACCGCTTTTCGATAGTTACTGCCGGAAGGACACTTAATGATAAAGATTATAAGAACGCTGTTTTGGCATATAAGTATCTTCACGGGAACAGCAGAATGAAGCTTTGTGCTTCTCACGGACTGCTTACGAAGGAACAGCTTGAAGGGCTGAGGGCAAGCGGCGTTACTTCATATCACTGCAATATAGAAACATCAGAAAGAAATTTTCCTAATATCTGTACAACTCACACATATTGTGATAAAATAGAATGTATAAAGAGAGCGAAGAAAGCAGGATTAAAAGTTTGTTCCGGAGGCATAATCGGAATGGGTGAAACAGCAGAGGACAGGCTTGATATGGCTTTAAGCCTTTCTGAACTCGGCGTAAACTCCATACCGATAAATGCGCTTATGCCGATAAAGGGAACACCGTTTGAGACCCTGGAACGTATATCGGAAAATGATATACTAAGAACGGTGGCAATATTCAGATACCTGAATCCTACGGCATATATACGTCTTGCTGCCGGCAGAGATCTTATGAAAAATGCAGGTGAACGTGCTTTCCATTCGGGCGTGAATGCAACTATTACGGGAGATATGCTTACCACGTCGGGTAATGATATAAAAAGCGATATAGAAATGTTGGATCGTCTGGGTTTTGATATCAAAAGAAAAGATGACGATCAGGATACAGTATAAAATAAAAGGAGTTTTTGTATGTCTGTTTTTCCAGAATATGTAACAGAAGTACTTGATAAGCTTAAAAGCAGCGGTTGTCAGGCGTATGCCGTAGGCGGCTGTGTACGTGATATTATAATGGGACGTGTGCCGCATGATTATGATATAACAACGAATGCAGTCCCGGAGCGTATAAAGCAGATATTCAGTAACAGCAGAATAGTTACTGCCGGTGAAAAGCATGGAACGATAGGCGTTGTATCCGGCGGACATATGACGGAGATAACGGCATATCGTATAGACGGAGAATATACTGACAGCAGGCGTCCGGAC
>CADBQZ010000246.1 GCA_902796865.1 uncultured Ruminococcus sp.
AGATAGGAAAGGGCGCTTGCCATAACAGAAAGAAACTCAGCAGCTTTGTCGATATAATCTTTGTTTACTATCTTGACTTTTTTTGCAGCCTCAATAAAAGCTTCAGGCTCTATTCCTAGCTCATTTGCTATTCGCCTGAATTCATCAAAGTTAGGCTGACCCGGAAGCACCTGTCCGCCGATAAAGCTTCCGATCATTCTGTCACCCACCATGATAGGCGCTGCAAAATCCATAAGACCGGCATGACAGTAATATGAACGTGCATGACATGAAAGCGATGATGAGAGTTCCGCTCCTGTTTTATCACAGCGCATACAACGGCTGTTTCCAAGCGGACTCTCTCTGATATATTTCATACAGAAATCGGTAAAGTTGGAACCGATAGTTACCGGTGTGCCGAATTCATCGGTCGTCAGCGCAGCCATACCTGTCATTTTTGAAAACGAATCCTGGAGTGTCTGCAAGACATCCACATCGATAAGTTCGGTCAAGTATAAATCTTCATCCATTTATTAATTCACTTCCTTTTGACTGGGAGGTATATATCGTCAGTCTATGAGGTTGCTGACTGTAGCGATAAGCTGTTCCATGTTGATAGGTTTTTCCATGTAAGCGTTCGGGCGGAGTTTTAAGATCTCAAGTACCTTTTCTCTTTCGGTAACGCCTGTAAGGAAACATATAGGTATCTCGGCATATTTCTCGTCGGCTTTTATATCCCTCATTACCTCAGCACCTGTTTTGATAGGCATTTCGTAGTCGAGCAGAATAAGGTCTACTTCTCTTGATGCTAAGAATTTCTGTACTAAAACGCCGTTTACCATTGTTGTGACTTCGTATGAACCTTCAAGTGCTGCTTTGAGCATTTTAAGTATAGTTCTGTCATCGTCAACGATAAGTATATGCTTTTTGCGGGTAACGCCTGTACCTGCATCAGCATCGTTTGCGACAGCTTCTTCAGCAGCTTTTTTAGCTTCCTTAGCTTCCTCACGGATACGTTCCTTTTCAAGCTCATCAAAATGCTTCTGTATACGGAGCGAAAGGTTGTCAGCAGAAACAGGACGTTTCAGAAGAAGATCAACCAGCTGAGGATTTTCACGCTGGATAACTCCGCAGACATCTATGGCAGCGCATATGAAGATAGGACATTTATTGTAGCACGACTCACTTTTGAGCTTATTTATCTGTGAGATCATATCATCGTCTGAGCTGTCCGGGAACAGTAGATATCCGTCCGGTTCATAGCATTCAAAATGAGCCTCGAGGTCTGCCCAGCAGCAGGTAGTACTCATGCTTTTGAAGTATAATTGTGAATGCAGTATATAATCTTTTACTATCTGAACATTAGTACCCGTAACAAGTAATTTTTTCTTTTTCATTTCTTTGCTTCCTTTCGTGAATGGGGACTATAAAAGTAATATTTTTTGCCTTTATAATGTTGGCATATTCCACTTTATATTGTACCATAATAAACAGAATGTGTCAACGCTTTTTTTGAAGGTTTGAACTTTTATACAAAAAAATATATTGCCTTTATACGCTGTTTTGCAAATATACAGCTTTTCCATTTACATATTTCTCTTTTATGCCTTTATTGTCCGTAAAAAGATAAGCATATCTTTCAAGTCTTTCGGCTGCGGTCATCGGATACAGCGGTCTTGAAGCTGAGTCGTCCAGCACCAGAGCATCAAACATATATCCGTCACAGAACTTTCCGATATTTCCAAAAAAGCCTCCGGCGTGTGTTGAAAGATAAAATGCTTCTGCAAACGTGAGCGGTCTGGCATCATGATCTTTAAGTCTCTGATAAAGCTTAGACACCTGCACCGCATCTGTTACAGCTCTGAAAGGAGAAAGGGTGTGACCGGCACCTATGTCGCTGCCGAGTCCGACCGGGACACCGCTTTGCAGAAGCTTGCGGACAGGGGCTATGCCTGAACGCAGATTTATATTTGAAGCCGGACAGTGTGCGGCTATAACGCCGTTTTTACTCATGAGTTTTATTTCCTCATCATCCGAGTAAACACAGTGAGCCATTATAGTTTTAAAGCGTTCTCCTGTTTTGATCTCAAAACCGAAAAGACTGTGCATATCATAAGCCTGACCGTAAAAATCCGAATCCGGTACAAGCTTTGATACAAGTTCTTTTTCAGAAGGATTTTCCGAAAGATGAGACTGTACAGGAAGCGAATAGCTCCTGCGTATCTCACAAAGACTGTCGAGCATCTCATCGGTACATGAAGGGATAAAACGTGGAGTTATTATTGGAAATGTGTTCTTATATTTTCCTTGTATATTACAGAGCATATTTTTTAAGTCATCTGTGTTTTTCTCAGTGAGGCTCTGAGGCGAATTGCGGTCCATGCTGACTTTTCCGACGAAAGTGACAAGACCGGTTTTATCCAACATATCCATAAGCATTTCTGTAGCCTTTGTATGTACGGTAGCAAATATACAGGCTCTGGTGATGCCGCTTTTTATCATCTCGCTTACAAAAGCTGAATATGCTTTTTGAGCGTATGCTTCATCAGAATATTTTTCTTCTTCCGGAAAAGCGCAGCGTTCCAGCCATTCGAGCAGTTCGAGGTCTGTTCCGGTACCGCAGAATGGGAATTGAGGAGCGTGAAGATGAATATCTGTAAGTCCGGGTATTATAAGACACCCGGTATGATCTTTGACAGGAAAGTATGAAAATTTTTCAGGAATGGTCTTGAATACACCTTTGCATATACCGTTTTCACATACAGCAAAACTACTTTCCGATATTTCGAGTTCAGTCATGCTTTTTGAAAAAACTATATCACCTTTTAAAATAAAATTATCCATATATAATATCACCCGATTACATTATACAATATTTTAAGAAAATTTTCAAATAATTATTTTGAATATATTGAAAAATCACGAAAAATATAGTATAATTAAAATACAGTGATATATTAAGACGATATCGTCTGAAATAAAAAGGAGGATACAATGGCAGATAAATTTAAAGTTTCGCTTAAAAAAATAATTGATGAATTCAAACTGGAGACTATCTTTTTGCCTAAAGATGCGGAAGAGATGTTTATAGAAGAAAATGATGTCAACCGTCCGGGACTTCAGCTTATGGGATTTTATGAATACTTCAACCCTGAACGTATTCAGATAATCGGAAAAATGGAATTTGCATATCTTTCAACTATAGATGAACAGATGAGATATTCAAGACTGGATAAGCTTCTTTCCGAAAAGCTTCCGGCTCTTATAATCACAAGAGAGCTTCCGTATTTTGCTGAGATGCTGGAGCTTGCGAAAAAATATGAAGTGCCGCTTTTAAGAAGCAAGGAAAGTACATCGAATTTCATGTCCGGGCTGATAGCGTTTCTCAACTTGAATCTTGCACCGAGAATAACACGTCACGGAGTACTTATTGAGATATATGGTGAAGGTGTATTCATAACAGGCGAGAGCGGTGTCGGAAAGAGCGAAACGGCTATCGAGCTTGTAAAGCGTGGACACAGACTTGTAGCAGACGATGCAGTTGAGATAAGAAAAGTGTCAAATATAAGCCTTGTCGGAAGTTCGCCTGACAATATAAGACATTTTCTTGAACTCAGAGGTATTGGAATAATCAATGCAAGAAGACTTTTTGGTATGGGTGCTGTAAAGCTTACCGAAAAGATAGATCTTATAGTTGAAATGGAGCTTTGGAACCCTGAAAAGGTATATGACCGAATGGGAGTAGATAGTCAGTATACGTCTATACTGGGAGTAAAGATACCATCGCTCACTGTTCCGGTAAAGCCGGGACGAAATCTTGCTGTTATCATGGAGGTCGCTGCCATGAACAACAGACAGAAGAAGATGGGCTATAATGCGGCTCAGGAGCTGCTTGACAAGCTCGGTATAGATATGGACGGCAAGGAGACAGTGAAAAATTATGAACAATTCTGATAAGCTTCTTATCGAAGCCGATCTGCACTGCCATTCGCTTGCATCGTCTCATGCTTATTCGACAGTCATGGAAAATGCAGCGGAAGCAAAAAAAGCAGGGCTTAAGGTATTTGCACTTACCGATCATGCAATGGGAATGCCCGATTCGCCTCACAAATGGCATTTTCATAATCTCGCTGCTATACCGCAGCAGATAGACGGAGTGACTGTGTTAAGAGGTGTTGAAGCAGATATAATGAATTACTACGGCGATATAGATATGGAGAAAGAGGATCTTAAATGTATACAGTGGGCAGTTGCATCATGTCATTCTCCATGTATAACTCCCGGCAGTATAGATGATAATACAAAAGCATATATTAATGCTGTGAAGAAAAATCCTGTCATAGATGTTATCGGACATTGTACAACGGTAACAGGAGAAGTAGACTTTGAAAGGATAGCAAAGCTTTGCAAAGAATACAACGTATTTGCCGAGCTTAACGAAAGTTCTCTTTGCTTCGGAAGAAGTTCAAAGGAAAACTGCATAGCGCTTCTTAATGCCTGCAAAAAATACGAAGCTTATATAGTTGTGAATACCGACTGTCATTATGCCGGTATCATCGGACGTACAGAGCATAGCAGCAGGCTTATAGACGAAATAGGATTTCCAAAAAAGCTTATATTTAATACAGATGCTGAAAGAGTACTTGAATATGTATCAAAAAAGCATGGTATAAAGCTTACAGGAAAAAATGATGTAAAAGATGATGATAAAACGGATCAAAGCCCGGCAGTAAAGAACAGAAGGTGAATGATGTCATTTAACAGAGATAGATTTTTGGATTTTTGCGAAAGCATCGGATGCGGATACAAAACGGACGTTCCGCTTAAAGACCAAACCACTTTTCGTATCGGTGGAAATGCTTCAGTGATATGTGAGCCGGATTCGGCAAAGCAGATAGCCTGTATCATCAAGAATATTTATGAAAACGATATAAAGCATTTTGTTATAGGCAGAGGAAGCAATATACTTGCTTCGGACAGCGGATTTGACGGGGTCATAATAAAGCTTACGAAAAGTATCTCTGATATAAAGCTTATCGGTGATACGAAGATATACTGCGGTGCAGGAGCATCTCTTTCGGATATATGTATGTTTGCACTTGAGCATGAGCTTACCGGTCTTGAATTTGCATACGGTATACCCGGCACGGCAGGCGGCGGTCTTTTTATGAATGCCGGCGCATACGGCGGCGAGCTGAAAGATGCTGTTATATCGGCACACTATATAGATAGAAACGGAAAGCTTTGTGAGATAAACGTTTCGGAAATGGAGCTTTCATACCGAAGCAGTATATTTTCTAAAGGCGGTATGCTTATAACCGATATGATCTTTTCTCTTGAAAAAGGCGAAAAGCAGAAGATAAAAGAAAAAATGGATGAGCTTATCGGCAAAAGGCGTGATAAACAGCCGCTTGAATATCCGAGTGCCGGAAGTACATTTAAGCGTCCGGAAGGAAGCTATGCTTCGCTGCTTATAGAACAGTGCGGATTAAAAGGACTTACGGTCGGCGGAGCACAGGTGAGCGAAAAGCACAGCGGATTTGTTATAAATAAAGGCGGAGCAACGTTTGAAGATGTGATCGAACTTACAGACAAAGTTCGTGATATAGTAAAAAAAGAAACGGGCTTTACACTTGAACTGGAACCGGTAATACTGAAATAGGAGGTGTTGCTTTATGCAGTTTATCATAGTAACGGGAATGTCAGGTTCGGGAAAATCCTGCGCCATGAACGTTTTGGAGGATATAGGTTTTTATTGCATAGACAATATACCTCCGCAGCTTCTTACAAAATTTGCGGATATATGTATGCACTCGGAAGGAAAGCTCGAAAGGGTCGCTGTTGCAGTGGATATACGTTCGGGTGATCTTTTCAATGAGGTCGCAGAACGCTGGAAAATGCTTAAAGGCATTGAGGGACTTGATGTAAAGATATTGTATCTTGAAGCAAATGATGAAGTTATAATAAAGCGGTATAAAGAAACAAGAAGAAAGCATCCTCTTAATGAGCGCTTCGGAAGCTCTCTTCACAGCGCGATAGCTTTTGAGCGTGAAAAGCTCAGTGCATTAAGAGAAGCAGCAGACTACTATATCGAGTCATCATATCTTTCGGTCTCACAGCTGAAAAATGAGATAAAGGAATTGTTCCTTGAAAATTCAAGCGATTCTATGATGATAAAGGTCATGTCGTTCGGATACAAATACGGTGTTTCGACAGAATCGGACCTTGTATTTGATGTAAGATGTCTTCCGAATCCTTATTATGTCAAGGAGCTTCGGCCGAAAACAGGCTGTGATTCAAGTGTAAGGGATTATGTCATGGGATTTCAGCAGTCAAGAGATCTTTTTGACAAGATAAAAGATCTTCTGGATTTTCTAATACCTCTTTACATACAGGAGGGCAAGAGCCAGCTTGTCATAGCATTTGGCTGTACCGGCGGAAAGCATCGTTCGATAACTTTTACCGAGCTTGTGTCGGATCATCTTGTAAGCAAAGGCTTCAGGGTACAGAAAAGCCATAGAGATATAAATAAAGATACGGCAGCTTATGCAACATAATGCGGAGGTGTCATAGAAATTGGCTTCTTTTTCAAATGACGTAAAAAAAGAGATAGCTTTGAGTATCACCGATAAAGACAGAAGATATGCCTGTCTTTACGGGATACTTCTTTATTGCAGGAATCTTACAGATGAACATATTGCATTTACTACTGAAAGCAAAGAGTTCGCAGAGCTTTTTATTCAGCTTGTAAGGAGCGTCTTCGGAGAAAAAGTCGTTCCTTCTGTTGAAAAAAGCGGCAGAAGAAGCGGCGGCTGTTCATACAGCATTTCTATCGAAGGCAAGAAACAGCTTGAAGTCATATTTGAAGACTATAAGATAAAGCCGCATAAGCGTGAGATAAATCTAAGAAACATTGTCAATAACAGTTTCAGCGCTTTTTTGGCAGGAGTATTTTTTATATGCGGAAGTGTCAGTGATCCGTATAAAGAGTATCATCTTGAATTTTCAGTCCCGAATGATATACTCTCGGGAGATCTTTGCACTATGCTGGAGGAAATAGGCATTGAAGGCAAAAAGACAGTAAGAAAAGGCAATGATATACTTTATATAAAGGACAGCGAAAATATAGAGGACATACTTACATTTATAGGAGCACAGCAGAGCACTATAAATCTTATGAATATAAAGATCTATAAAGATGTCCGCAATAAAGCGAACCGTCTTGCAAACTGTGATACAGCAAATATAGATAAAGTTATAAAAGCGGCTATGAATCAGACGAAGGATATAGAAAAACTGAAGGAAATGGGATTGTATGATGAACTGCCTCCGGAGCTTAAAGAAGCAGCGGAACTTCGTCTTGAAAATCCTGATATGACTCTTCAGGAAATAGGCGAACAGCTCTCAAAACCTATCGGACGATCAGGAGTTGCAAGAAGATTCCAGAAAATAGCAAGGCTTGCACAGCAGGCAGGTGAGACAGGAAATCATAATGGAAAATAATAACATTAAAAACGGCTTTGTACATCTTCATGTCCACAGCGAATACAGTCTTCTCGACGGAGCCTGCCGCATAGGTGAGCTTGTGAGCAGGGCAAAGGAGCTTGGACAGACGGCTTTGGCTATTACCGACCATGGCGTGATGTATGGAGCTGTAGATTTTTATAAAGAAGCAAAGAAACAGGGGATAAAGCCTATAATCGGCTGTGAGGTATATGTTGCACCGAGATCTATGGAAGACAAGGATCACGCATACGATTCAAAGCCCTATCACCTTGTATTGCTTTGCGAGAATAATGAGGGATACAGAAATCTCGTAAAACTTGTATCATTTGCGTATACAAAAGGGTTTTATTCAAAGCCCAGGGTCGATAAGGAACTTTTGAAAAAATACAGCAAGGGTCTTATCGGTCTTTCAGCCTGTCTTGCAGGAGAGATACCGTCTTTGCTTGCAGATGATGATTTTAAAAGTGCTAAAAAGGCAGCACTTGAATATGCTGAAATATTCGGCAGGGATAATTTCTTCCTTGAGATTCAGGATCACGGTATAAAGACACAGGCTATCGTAGCTCACAGACTAACCGTTCTTTCAGAAGAAACAGGCATACCTCTTATTGCGACAAATGATGTGCATTATGTAAAAAAGGAAGATGCAAGGGTACAGGAGCTTTTGCTTTGCATACAATTGAAAAAGACTATCTTTGAGGATAATCCTATAAAGTTCCCGACTGATGAATTTTATTTAAAAAGCTATGATGAAATGGCAAAACTTTTCGGGAAATTTCCGGGAGCTTTAGAGAATACTGTAAAAGTGGCTCAGAGATGCAATACAGAATTTGAATTCGGAGTTGTAAAACTTCCGAGATTTGAACTTGCTGACGGCTCAGATAGCATTTCATATTTTAAGAGCATATGTTTTGAAGGAGCAAAAAAACGTTACGGGGATACACCGCCGGAAAATATCATAGAGCGAATGGAATACGAGCTTGATGTTATAATAAAAATGG
>CADBQZ010000247.1 GCA_902796865.1 uncultured Ruminococcus sp.
GGTATAGAATATCAGGTCGCAGACTTAGACGGCTATCTTGCGATACTCAGTGATGCTTATCTTTATATCTATGACTGCAGCGGCGAGATATATGATGAAAGACAGCACGCATACGCAAACGCTATGATGCAGACTGCCGAAAAACAGGTACTTATATACGAATCGGGAGGAAATCACTTCCGGGTGGACAGCAGAAGAAAAAATATGTACACCAAAAAGATCGACAATAAAATAATGTTTGCAAGAATAAGCTCTAACGGCTATGTTGCTGTTATATCGTCTTCTGATACTTTTGTATGCCGTCTCACAGTTTTTGACAGTGACGGTAACGAGATATATAACCGTGACTGCGTTGAGAGGGTCATAGATATTGATTTTACAGATGACGGAAAAGGCTGTGTTCTTGCTACAAGCTATACTTCGGACGGTAAATTCGCATCAAAGCTTATCTCGGTAGCGTTTGATTCAAAAGAAGACAGATGGGTATCAGATGAGTTTGCCGGGCTTTGCATCAAGGTGCATTCAGACGGAGAAGGCTTCTATGTTATCGGCGATGATAAATGTGCATATTATAATGACAGCGGAAAATCTGAAATGAGCTATGATTATCCGAGCGGACTTATCGACTTGGATTTCAATGAAAAAGGAGTGGCGCTTTTATTTAAAAATGAGACAAAGCGTCAGAGTTACTTTACAACGATAAGCAGCGATAAGAAAACACCTAATGAAAAGAGCTTTGATAACTCTGAAGTAAAGTGTATAAAATTTGCCGGAAACAATGTTCTTGTTATGAACAAAGACGGAATAAACAGGTATGGATTCAAGGGCTCTGATGAAACAAATATCAATTCCGAAACTTCATATGACAGGTTTATTCTTATAGATGATTATATATTCCTTATGGGATATGACAGGATAGACAGAGTAGAATACAGCGAATGATAATATAAAATAGGGGGAAGTAATGGGAAGTAATTTCTGGTGGATATATGATCTTGCAGCTATCCTTATAGCGCTTATATGTATAGTTAAGTGTTATAGAAAAGGATTTTCAAGGATAGTTATTACAGCACTTGGATGTGCTGCTTCTCTTGCAATAGCATATGTTGTCAGCAAAAACACCAATGGTATCGTGTACGATAAGTTTTTCAAGGAAAATAATATAAAGGCTGTAAGTCTTGCTTTGAACGGATATGCTCCTGAAGATACGATAAAATCTATAATCGAAAGCAATGAGCTTTCAGGAGTTCTGAGTAATGATAAAGTAAGAGATATTTTAAAAGACGGACAGGATCTCGACCTTTTATATGAATATGCAAATGGAAAAGCAGCAAATATACTCGATTCAAAAGAAAATTTTGAGAACAATATAATAACAAAATTTGCTGAAAACTTTGCGGCGCAAATAGGCGTAAATCTTCCGCCATATGTTGTTGAAGAGATAAATGAGCATATCGGTATGAACAAAGAGCTTTTTGCCGAAACGATAGATATGCTTCTTAATAAACCGAATGAAGTTCCTGCTTTTATTGAGAAAAACTATATACGGGATATGGGCAAAAAGATCATAAGCTCTATTATATTCCTTGTAGTATTCTCTGTACTTATGACTATCGTATTCTTAGTAGCATCCAAGTCTGTCGATTTTGGACTATTGAATGGCTTTGAGAGACTCAACAAGTTCGCAGGAGCCTTGCTCGGAGTCGTTGCTGCTATTGCGGCTATAATGCTTATAGCGGTCGCTATAAAGCTTATAATAAATATGATGGATAAAGAAAATTCATTTATAAGTTTAAATACTGTTGAGAAAACAAGAATTTTCAAATATTTCTATAAATTCCTATAAAAACAGAAAGGGTCAGTAATTATGGTATTATGCAGCAGATGTAAAAAAAGACCGGCGGTCGTGTTTATAACTTCTATGCACGGAAACGAGAAAAAGAATGAAGGTCTATGTATGGTTTGTGCAAAGCAGTCAAATATCCCACAGATCTCGGAATATATGGAGCAGATGGGGATAACTGATGATGATCTTGAACAGATGTCAGATCAGATGATGGATATATTAAACGGTGACGATTTTGAAATGGGCGGAGCGGACATTCTTCCGCCGTACCTGGAGAATATGCTTGACGGTGCAGGTATGTCTAAATTCAAGGATATGCTTACTCCGCAGAAGAAAAATGAAGGGGATCATTCTGAGGAGAAAAAGAGTTCTTCAAGACCGGGAAGAAATTCATCCGACAAAAAGAAAAAGAAGAAAGAGCTTAAATTCCTTGATAACTATTGTACAGATCTTAACAAAAGAGCTGAGGAAGGCAAGCTTGATAATATCATAGGCAGAGACAAGGAAATATCAAGAGTAGTACAGATACTCTCACGCCGACAGAAGAATAATCCTTGCCTTATTGGTGAACCGGGCGTTGGTAAAACTGCCATTGCAGAGGGTATCGCACAGAGAGTTGTTTCGGGCGATGTGCCTTTTAATTTAAGAGACAAGAGGATATATCTGCTTGACCTTACGGCTCTTGTTGCCGGTACTCAGTTCAGAGGACAGTTTGAAAGCCGTGTAAAGGGACTTGTAAATGAAGTGCGTTCGGAAGGTAATATAATCCTCTTTATTGACGAGGTGCATAACCTTGTTGGTACTGGTGATTCAGAAGGCTCAATGAATGCGGCAAACATTTTAAAGCCGGCACTTTCAAGAGGAGAGGTACAGGTAATAGGTGCGACTACATTCGGGGAATACAGAAAATACATAGAAAAGGACAGCGCACTTGAAAGGCGTTTCCAGCCTGTTACTGTAAATGAGCCTACTATTGATGATACGGTAGAGGTTTTAAAGGGTATCAAGAAGTATTATGAAGCATTCCACAGAGTAAAGATAAGTGACGATCTTATAAGACTTTGTGCAGTGCTTTCGGAAAGATATATACAGGACAGATTCCTGCCTGATAAAGCGATAGATCTTCTTGATGAGAGCTGCGCCTGCACCTGTATAAGGTCTCCTGAGCTTGCAAAGCATGATGAGATGTCAAAGGAACTTAAAACACTTATGGATATGGAATCCTCTATGGAGCAGGAGAATGAGCCTGACTATGAAGCCCTTGCAAAAGTAAAGGCAGATATTGCAAGAATGAAGACTGAGCTTGAGGAGCTTGAAAAGAAAACGTCAGAGATAAGTGTTACAGAAGCGGATATGGCAAAGGTAATTGAGCTTTGGACAGGTATACCTGCAAACAAGATAGCAGAATCTGAATACACAAAGATGACAATGTTGTATGACAATCTCCATAAGCATATAGTTGGTCAGGACGAAGCTGTAAAGCTTCTCTCGGAAGGTATAAAGCGCACGAGAGTACAGCTTAATAAGAGAAGACGTCCGGCATCGTTTATATTTGTAGGTCCTACCGGTGTCGGAAAGACAGAACTTGTAAAGGTGCTTTCGGAGGAACTGTTTGATTCAACTGATCCGCTTATAAGGCTTGATATGACAGAATATATGGAAAAGCATTCTGTCGCAAGAATGATAGGTTCTCCTCCAGGATATGTAGGATACGATGAAGCAGGACAGCTTACAGAAAAGGTTCGCCGCCATCCGTATTCGGTAGTACTTTTTGATGAGATAGAAAAAGCTCACCCGGATGTTATGAATATCCTGATGCAGATACTTGACGAAGGCAAAATAAATGATGCTCAGGGAAGAACTGTAAACTTTGAAAATACGATAATCTGCATGACTTCAAATGCAGGTTCAACTGATAAGTCAACAGGTCTTGGATTCAATAAATCTGCTGATGAGATATCAAAGGAAAGAGCTATGAAGGCTCTGAGAGAATTCCTGCGTCCGGAATTTATAAGCCGTATAGATGAAATAGTAGTTTTCAGACCGCTTGAAAAATCAGACTTTGAAAAGATAGCAGCACTTATGCTTGATGAAATGAAAGAACCACTTTCAGAGAAAAATATCATATTCAAGTATGACAGCAGTGCTCTTTCGGCTATTGCGGAAAAATCTTTCGGAAAGTCATACGGTGCAAGAGATATAAGACGTGTTATAAGGCAAGAGATAGAAAATAAAGTCGCAGATATTATAATAGAAAAATCCGGAAGCATCGGCGGTATTGGTGTTACTGCCGAAGGTGAGGATATAAAAGTTGAAGCATTATAAATCAAAAACTCCCATAGTTTAAAACTATGGGAGTTTCGTTTGCTATATAAGGTCTCAATAAGGCTCAGCCGCCAAGTATTAACATTGCCTTTTTGAGTTGAGGATCATTTTCAGGATCGGGGCTTGATATATCTGTGCCTTCTGGAAGCTCTGTATAATAATCCGGTTCTAATCCTATACCATGAAAACAATCAGAAAATGCGGTTTTATACTTTGCAACTGTTATTTTGAGTGCTCCGCCGTTTGAGAGCGGTATAGTGTTCTGCATAATGCCTTTTCCAAATGTTTTAGTACCGACAAGCTTTGCCTTGCCATAGTCCCTCAGAGCTGAGCAGAATAGCTCTGAGGCGCTTGCAGTATTATTATCTATTAATACTGCTATCGGGATATCCATTTCGGCAGCGTCTGAATGGCATATGACCTGTGTGGTACCGTCTTTGTATTCCGCTGTTGCAATATCGCCTTCCGGAAGAAGAGGGTCTAAGCATTGCTCACAGGCTTTGAGAAGCCCTCCGCCGTTCCCTCTCAGGTCAAAGATGATACTCTCTGCACCATTTTCCAGTGCGTCTTTCAAAGCATATAGATATTGTTCGACGGTGATTTCCTTAAATGAGCTTATCTTTATGTATGCTGTATGGTTTTCAAGCATTTCATATTTAACGGTGATACTTTTTATTTCTTCTCGTATAAGTTCACATTCCTTTTCGATGTTATCACGCTTGATAGTTATTTTTACAGATGTTCCTTCTTCACCTTTCACCATTCCAATAAGGCTTTCAAATTCCATATTTTCGGTCGGTATGTCATTTACCTTGTATATCACATCACCCTTTTCGATACCTGCTTTTTCGGCAGGAGAATCCGGAGCGATCTCGACTATAACATATCCGTATTCTTCGCTGTATTGAACTGTTACACCTATGCCTGTAAGGCTGCCATTCAGTTTTTCAGTCTGCTTACTAAATTCATCAGGTGTCATATATGAAGCATAAGGGTCTCCGAGTCCGGCAATAAGACCTTTGAGCGAGTAGTTCATAAATTCTGAGCTGTCAGTGTCCCATAGATAGTATTTATCTACAAGATCTTTGGTTTCAAAATAATCGTTTATTTCTTTTTCATTTGATCTGTATTTTGCAAATGAGATCGTTAGTATAGTTCCGGCGGTGAGACAGCCTATGACTGCTCCGAAGGCTCCTGCTGTAAGAAGTTTTATTGTACGCTTTCTCTTCGCTTTTTTCATTTATTTCATCCCTTATTATCAGCATTCAAAAAGCAGGACAGTATCTTCTGCCCTGCTTAAATGTCATTATTTTATCAGAGATAACTCATAGGGTCTACCTTTGAGCCATTTACGATAACCTCGAAGTGGAGGTGAGCACCGGTTGACCAACCAGTTGAACCGGCAGTGCCTATCATCTGACCTGCTGAAACTGACTGTCCCTGTGAAACGCTTACGGAACCAAGATGTCCGTAAAGTGTAGTCATTCCGTTTCCGTGGTCGATCATTATGTAGTTGCCGTATCCGCCGTTACAGCCGCAGCTGTAATCCTTACCGTAGTTATGTGTACAGCCTGTTGCAACATATGAAACTGTACCGCTGTCTGCTGCTACTACAGTAGCGCCCATTGTATTACCGTTTGAAAGGTCAATAGCGCCGTGGAATGAGCCCCATCTTGAACCGTATCCGCTAGATACTGTATAAACGCCTACACACGGCCATACAAGAGAACCTGTACCTACTGCACCGCCGCCGTAATCTTCACCGCTGTCATCGCTTGAATCGCTCCAGCTGTCGTCTGAACTGTCGCTGTCTGAGCTGTCGCTGCTTGAATCAGATGACGATGAAGAACTGCTGCTTGAAGAACTGCTTCTTGTTGATCTTGCAGCTGACTGTGCTGCAGCCTGTGCTGCAAGCTGATTGATCTTGTCTATCTCGGCATCCATTGCAGCGTTGTCAGCCTCATACTGGTCGATATTATCACTTGCAGCCTGCTTTTTCTGCTGCTGCTGATCTATATAATCCTGTGAATTCTGATATTCCTCATTAAGTTCGTTTATAGCAGCGTTGAATTCTTCACGGCATTCTTCCTTTTCGGAAAGCTCGTTATTGAGTTCTTCCTGCTTTATATCAAGCTGAGTTTTCGCTTCTTCAAACTGTTCAAGCTGATTTTTAAGAGTATCTATCAGGTCGTTATCATATTTTGATACCTGAGAGATAAGCTCCATTTTAGAGAGAGCATCGTAAAAGTCTGTAGCTCCTACGAGTGCTGATGCAAGACTGTCGTTTCCGGAAACATACATCGCTCTTAGTCTCTGTTTGAACTGTTCCTTGCCGACTTCTATATCGGCCTGTCTTTGCTTGATATCCTGTTTGAGTTCGTCGATCTTTTCCTGAGCCTTTTCTATCCTGCCGTTAAGCTCAGAGATCTTATCATTTATCAGATTCAGATTTTCTGTCTGTGTACTGAGTTTTTCGTTGATGAGCTTCTGTTTATACTCTTCATTCGAGATATTGTCATCTATGTCGTCCATCTGCTTTTCTAAGTCAGCGATCTTTGCTTCATTTGCTTTCTTTTCGTCTTCAAGGTCGGAAATGGTTTTTGCCATAGTATCTGTATATCCGTGATTGTTTACATATGTAAAACTTCCGCCTACAATAGCTGTACACATAAGTGCTGCTGCTATCCTCAATACTCTTTTATTTGCTTTCATAAGCTTGCCGGTCCTTTTCCGGCTTTCACACCACCAATCTTTTTCACTAAGGTTTTTTCTTCTTCTTTTTTTCATCAGACATCAAGATGTTTTCTTGTGCTGATGACACTTCCCAATGCTCCGATAAGTCCGCCGGCAAGAACATAAATAATTGCCACCTTTATAGCTATATCGTTGAATGGGATAATACTTCCGACGCCGATAACGTTTAAGATGTTCACCTCTTTTGTAAGCAGGTCAACAAGTGCATCATAGCCTATCCAGGTTATTATCGTGGCGACTATACCTGCTGCAAAGCCGGTTACCATTCCTTCAACGAAAAACGGTATACGGATAAATGCGTCTGTTGCACCTACATACTTCATAATGCTTATCTCGTTTCGTCTTGCGAAAACACTGGCTTTTGTAGTGTTTGAGATTATGACCATGGAAACTATCGAAAGTGCGATTATTACTACTACAGATACCCATGATACTATCTTTCTCATTTCAGATAAGACATTTACAAAGTCATACGGTGCTCTGATGTGATAGATATTATCTATCTCGTTCATAAGTGTTACGGTCTCTTCTGTTAGAGATATATCCTTTATTTTTATCCTGAATGAATCAGGCAAAGGATTATCGTTTCCAAGAGAATCGAACACCTGTGCGTAATCAGCCATACTCTCTTTGAGAGAATCAAAAGCATCTTCCTTTGAATAGAAAGAGATGTCTTCTATATTATCTATCTGTTCGAGCTTTGACTGTACAGTCTCCGTTTGTTCCTGAGTTATCTCAGGGTCTAAGAAGACTATAACTTCATTTTTATTTTCAATGCCTCCAATTATAGAATTTAAATTCATAAACAGAAGCACTGCAATACCGACAAGCATGATAGAAACGAGCAGGACACAAAATGATGCAAAAGCCATCATTCTGTTTTTCCAGATGTTTTCGAGACCCTGCTTGTTGAGGTATCTCATACTGCTAAGCTTCATTATTGCCTCCAATTATTTCATCGAAGACTATCTCACCGGAGTTTATGTTTATTATACGTCCGCCGAAATGTCTTACAAGATCGTGCTCGTGCGTTACCATAAGGATAGTCGTTCCGCATTCGTTGATACCCTTTAAAAGTTCAACGATCTCATAGGAGAGCTCCGGATCGATATTTCCCGTAGGCTCGTCGGCAATAATGAGCTGAGGGTCATTCACAAGCGCTCTTGCTATAGCAACATGCTGCTGTTCACCGCCTGAGAGCTGATTTGGATAAGAATTTGCTTTTTCCTGAAGCCCTACAAGACTTATAACATAAGGGACCCTTTTTCTTATATATTTTCTCGGTGCATCTATAACACGGAGAACGAAAGCTATATTTTCATACACAGTCATTGACGGTATGAGCCTGAAATCCTGGAATACAAATCCTATAGTACGTCTGAATTCCGGGATCTTTTTTCTTTTGAGCCTTGTAAGATTATGGTCGTTTACCATAACTACGCCGCTCGTGGCATCTATCTCTTTTAAAATAAGCTTGATAAGAGTACTTTTGCCCGCACCCGATGAGCCTACAACGAATGCAAAGTCACCGTCGTTTATTCGGAGATTTACATGGTTCAAGGCATCAACGCCGGTCGAGTATGTGACCGATACGTTTTTGAGTTCTACCAAAAGAACACCTTCTTTCTGCTGTATACATATGTGAATTGAGCCGGATCACGTTTATCAGAACTTCACTGGGTTTGCTGAAAGATACTTCTTGACCATGAGGGCTATCTTGAAGATTATAGCGTGATCGAATTCTCTAAGGTCAAGACCTGTGAGCTTCTTTATCTTTTCAAGACGGTACACAAGAGTATTTCTGTGTACAAAAAGCTTTCTTGATGTTTCTGATACGTTGAGGTTATTCTCGAAGAATTTCTGTATCGTGAACAGTGTTTCATGGTCTAAAGATTCAATGCTGCCCTTTTTGAATACCTCATGGAGGAATGTAGAGCAAAGGGTAGTAGGAAGATGATAGATAAGTCTTGCTATACCAAGATTATCATAGCTTATGATATTCTGGTCTGTGTCAAATACTTTGCCGACTTCAAGAGCCATTTGAGCTTCCTTGAACGAACGTGCAAGGTCTTTTACGCCGACAACGGCTGTTCCTATGCCGACATTGACTCTTGTATAAAATTCACTGCTGAGTGTGTCGGAAATAGAACGTGCAAGCTTTTCAAGGTCGCTTGAATCAACGCCTTCCTTTATTTCTTTGACAAGAACGATATCGCTTTCAGTGATATTGAAAACGAAATCCTTGTTTTTATCAGGGAAAAGATTCTGTATAACATCATAAGCGGATATGTCATTTGCAGAAACTATCCTTATCAGGAATACAACGCTTGTTGACTCAGAACTGAAGTGAAGTTCTCTGGCCTTTATAACTATGTCTCCAGGAAGAACGTTATCTAAAACGACATTTTTGATGAAATTATTTCTGTCATATTTTTCATCATAGTACTGCTTGATGTTTGAAAGACTTATAGCCATTATGCTTGCGTATTTTGCAGCGTTGTCGTCAACGCCTTCTACGAACACAGCGTACTCAGGCTTTATTCTTGAACCGAAGGGTTTATAGGTATAACCGTCTCTTATAAAGATATCATGTGAATCACTCAGATCGAGCGATACAAATTCATTGGTAGTTCCTACTTTTGTAAGATCGCTGCAGGCGATTATCGTTGCAGTTTCATCAACAACACCGATAACGGCGTTTATGGCATCTTTCATCTGGTGTACCAAACCCTGAAATAATCTGTTGGACATATCTGTTTTCCTTTCCTTTTTGTAAACTGTTGTTTTCATAAGTGATCGTATAGTCCTTCAATATATTACAAATTGTAACACATTGACAGTCCTTAAATGTTAACAAACTGTTAACTTTTAGCACCTTGGGGGCAATTTTCATAAAATTATCACGTTTCTATTATACAAAAATGCTCGAAAGGCGAATTTTTTGTAATGAAAATGTAATAACGAAAGGCTATTTACATTTTTTCGGGACAGCTTATATTCATTATAGTAAGCGAGTTTCTCAAAGCTTGTCTTACTGCTTTGCAAAGAATAAGTCTTGCTTTTTTCAAAGCATCGTTTTCGGCGTTCTTTACACTGCATACATCATAGAACTTATGGAATAGTGTTGCAAGCTCCAAAGAGTATTTGGTTATCTTTGCCGGGTCATAAGCCTTTGCGGCATTGTCTATATCTACAGGAAGCTCTGCAAGCTTTCTTATAAGTTCTATCTCCTGTGGAGTATCAAGACAGTCAAGTTCATCGGGTGTATAGCTTTCTGCTTCAAAGCCTTCGGCTTTAAGATTAGCTATAAGACTGCATATTCTTGCATGAGCATACTGGACATAGTATACCGGATTCTGAGATGATTTTTCAACTGCAAGATCAAGGTCAAAATCAAAGTGTGAATCAGGTTCACGAAGATTGAAGAAGAATCTTGCTGCGTCTATCGGGATCTCATCAAGAAGTGTTGAAAGGGTAACTGCTTTTCCAGAACGCTTTGAAAGCTTGTATTTTTCGCCGTTCCTTACAAGATTTACCATTTGCATGATAACGATGTCGAGCTTGTCCGGATCAGCGCCGAGTGCTTTGAGTGCAGCTTTCATACGAGGTATATATCCATGATGATCCGCACCAAAAATATCTATCGCTTTGTCATAGCCTCTTGTGACAAGCTTGTTATAGTGATAAGCTATATCCGGTACAAAATAAGTTACGATACCGTTTGCACGGACTAAAACTCTGTCTTTTTCATCGCCAAGCTCTGATGATTTGAACCACAGAGCGCCTTCCTTTTCATAGGTATAGCCGCTCGCTTTTAGCTTTTCAATGATCTCTTTTGCTGAACCGTCGTTATGAAGTGTACTTTCTTTGAACCATTTATCATATGTGATGCGGTATTTCAGGAGATCACGTTCAAGACCGGCGATGTTTTTCGGGAGCGCATATCCTGTGAGGGTCTGCATACGCTCCTGTTCATCTTTTTCACAGAGACCTTTTCCGTTTTCTTTAAGATAATTATATGCGTGTACGATTATATCCTGACCGAGATATACATCATCGGGCATTGGGAATGTTTCTGTATCATCGTAAATAGCACGGCATATCTTTTCGGTATCATCGCCGCATTCGGATATCACTTTCTGACCGTTTTCGCTGCAAAGCTGTGTAAAGCGGAGGTCGAGTGATCTTCCGAATTTCTGTATCTGGTTGCCGGCATCGTTTACATAAAATTCACGCTGAACATCATATCCTGCCCATTTGAGTATCTCTGCAAGACAGTCACCGATAGCGCCGCCCCTTGCGTTTCCTATATGCATAGGGCCTGTCGGATTTGCGGAAACAAATTCAACGAGTATGCGCTTTCCGTTTCCTGTATCGGTCTTTCCGTAGTCATCGCCGTCTTTTATTACTGCATCAGCTGCTGCCGAAAACCATTTTCTGCTCAGAAAAAAGTTTATGAATCCAGGACCTGCTATCTCGATGCGGTCGAAATAAGTTCCGTCTAAAATCGCTTCCTGGCATATAAGTTCGGCTATTTTTCTTGGCGGCTGTTTAAAAGCCTTTGCACATACCATAGCAGTATTTACAGCTATGTCGCCATGGCTTTTGTCTGCCGGTATCTCTACTCGGAAATCCGGAAGGGGAGTTTCGGGAGCATCGCCTTTTGCAACAAGTCTTCCGAGCGAATCTAGTATTATTTCCCGTGCCTGCTGTGATGCAAGCTTTGTTAAATTTGTCATTTGCAAATTCCTTGCCTTTCGTTGTATTTTAAAGCTTTTTCACGTCTAGGATTATCTCGTTGTTTGAAATATAACTTGAATTTATATCTAAAGTGTATCTCATTTCAAGAGTTCCGCCGTCCTGGTTTAAGCTGTTTTTGATATGCTCCGCAAAAATACCTACCTCCATAGAACCATAGGGTGTCATGTAGTGACAGTGATGCTTTTTGCCCGGTTCGATCATAAGGTCGGAATTTGTAGAGCCTGTTCTTGTCACAGAAGCATATTTCTCGCCGACAGCCATTATTTTTGTGACAGCTCCTTTGAATCCGGTAGCTTCCGAATCTTCATAGGTAAGATGCCATGCACCGCTGTCGTAGCTCATGCAGCCTTTTGTGATAAGCTCTGTTTCATCCTTCTCATCATATATATATTGGATGCTTTTCATGTTTATCAATACATTATTTTCCAATTTTATCCTTCTCCGATACTGCTTCCGAACACTTCGCCGTCTACCGTATGTCCAAGGAAGCTTTTGGCGTTTTCTTTAAAAAGCTCTGTGCTGTCGCTTACATAAAATGTATTTTTGCCTTTTTCTGTTCTGTCTGAAAGAAGTTCGTTTTCTATAAGGCAGTTGTAAGCGAATTTTGCAGCTTCTGCTCCTGAAGAGATGAGCTTTACATCGCTGCCCATTATGTCAGCGATTATGTCTTTTATAACAGGGTAGTGGGTGCATCCCATTATAAGTGTATCGACACCTTCTGCCTTGATAGGCTCTAAGTATTCCTTCGCTGCCAGTATAGTTATCTTGTTGTCACGGTTTGTATATCCGTTCTCAACAAGGTGTACGAACAGCGGACAGGGAACACCTATGACCTTCACATGAGGTGATATTGCCTTTATTGCCTTGCTGTATGCAGCACTTCTTATAGTTGCCGGCGTTCCGATAACGCCTATTTTTCCGTTTCTTGTACTGCTGCACGCTGTCTGAGCCGCCGGAAGTATAACTCCTGTAAACGGCATATCGGTCACAGGCGAGCTGTTTCCTAACATAGAGCTTACTGTACCGCAGGCAGCGATTATCATTTTTATTTTATACTGTCTTAAAAATTCTATATCTTCTTTGGCGTACCGCAGTACAGTTTCACGGCTTCGGCTTCCGTATGGAACTCTCGCCGTATCGCCAAAGTAGATTATATTTTCGTTCGGGAGTATATTGTTCAGTTCCTTTACGGCGGTAAGTCCGCCTATACCGGAATCGAATACTCCTATAGCATCATCATTCATTGTCTGCCTCCCTGTTAATATATCTGTAAGGATCAGTAATTTTTATCGGCGTTGTCTATAGCCTGTTCGAGCAGCTTGTCGATAAGGTATCCGTATGTCATTCCGAGATCTTCCATAAGTTTTGGATACATACTGATAGATGTAAAGCCTGGCATTGTGTTTATCTCGTTTAAGATAACTTTCTTATCTTCTGTGAGGAAGAAATCTATTCTGGAAAGTCCTTTGCATCCGATAGCCTTGAATGCTTCGAGTGCAGTGTCTCTTACCTTTTTCGCACTTTCATCGTCTATTCTTGCAGGGATATGGAGACGTACCGAATTATTTATGTATTTTGAATCGTAATCGTAGAAATCATTGCTCTTGCCGATCTCACCGACGAACGAAACAAAAGGAGAATCATAACCGAACGCAGCAACTTCAAGTTCCTGTCCTTTTATAAATTCTTCGATAACTACTTTGTTATCGTGAGAGAAAGCTATCTTTATAGCTTCCTTGAGTTCTTCTAGGCTGTCTGCTTTGTTTATGCCTATTGATGAGCCGCTGTTTGCCGGCTTTACAAAAAGCGGGAATCCGAGATCGTCTGCGATATCACGGCAGGCATCATCAAGGTGATTTATATTCCTGTGGTTGAGCATTCTCCAGCGGGCTGTCTTTATACCATTATAGTCTAAAACGGTATGTGTATATGCCTTATCCATGCAGGCAGCAGATGATAAAAGTCCGCAGCCGACATACGGTATCCTTGCAAGCTCTAAAAGCCCCTGGATAGTGCCGTCTTCACCGTTTTTGCCGTGAAGCACAGGGAAAACTACATCTATTTTCTTGAATACGGCTTCTCCGCCTTCTAGTATTATTATACCCTTATGGAGAGGGTCGGGGGAGATAACTGCCGATGAACAATCCGGGTCTTTTTCCCACTCGCCGCTTTCTATAGCGTTGACATCTCCCGGGTAATAAAGCCAGCGGCCTTTTTTTGTTATTCCGATACAGGTCACACTGTATTTTTCGGCAGGAATGTTTTTTATGATGTTCGATGCGGATATAAGAGAAATATCGTGTTCGCTCGAAGCACCGCCGAAAATAACTGCTACTTTGATCTTTGACATGGTCACAACTCCTTTAAAATATCGCTGCCTGAAGGTCTATTACATTATATGCAAAAGGCACGATCTTGAAAAACAAAAATCATGTATCACTATATTTTAACATATTCCACAAAAAACTTCAAGTATTTTTTTGTAAAATTAAAGATAAAAAGAGAAAAAATTTCTGTTTTCACATGAATTTTAAAAAATCATGCTCAAAGGCTTGACTTTTTTTAATACTTATGGTATAATTAAATCACCTCTTTTAGGGGTGTATTTTTTTGTGTTCACCCTTGAATGCAGAGGGAGGCAAACTATTCAGTGATGCCTGTTCAAAACAGGCTTACGAAAAATCGTCAGGAGGTGCCGATATGAGAGTAAAGGTGACTTTAGCTTGCACAGAATGCAAGCAGCGCAACTACAACACAAAAAAGAATAAGAAGAATGATCCTGACAGACTTGAAATGAATAAATATTGCAAGTTCTGTAAGAAGCATACTCTTCACAAGGAAACAAAGTAAACGGAGGTCTTTTAAGTTATGGCAAAAAAAGATAGCAAGACCTCGGAAAAGTCCGGGAAGAAGAAGCCGAACAGGATCGTAAAATGGTTCAGAGAACTCAGAAGCGAATTCAAGAAGGTGACATGGCCTACAAGAAAAAAGGTCGTAAACAATACTACAGTAGTAGTTATCACTATGGTCATCTCTAGTGCTTTTGTAGGAGCATTGGACTTCGGTCTTTTAAAGCTGTTCAGCTGGATACTCAATCTTGGATAAAGCGGACTTATAAACGGGAGGATCAGAGAAATGTCAGAATCAGCAAGATGGTATGTTATCCACACATATTCGGGCTATGAGAACAAGGTAAAAAAGAATATCGAGACCGTTGTGGAAAACAGAAAGCTTCACGATCTTATCCTTGAGGTCAGAGTCCCTACGGAAAGAGCGATAGAGATAACTGACGGCAAGGAAAAGGAAGTTGAAAGAAAGACATATCCCGGTTATGTTTTGCTTAAAATGGTCTATACCGATGATTCATGGTATGTCGTAAGAAACACAAGAGGCGTTACTGGTTTCGTAGGACCTGCCTCAGAGCCGACACCACTTTCTGAAGAAGAAGTAAAGGCTCTTGGTGTTGAAATACCGGCATCTGTACACATTGATTTCAACGAAGGAGATCAGGTACAGGTTGTTGGAACTGCTATGGATGGATTTGTAGGTGTGGTCCAAAAGATCAATTTAGAAGGCGGAACAGTCGATGTTTTAGTATCAATGTTCGGCCGTGAGACACAGGCAACTCTGACTATTGGTCAAGTCAGAAAGCTTGATGACTAAAAAGAAAACAAATTTTTAAGGCAATTGCTTGAAAAGTGGGAGAGATAAAATCTTTAATATCTCGGTGTTACCACTGTTATGGAGGTGCGAACAAGCATGGCACAGAAAGTAGTAGGCTATATAAAGCTTCAGATCGCAGCAGGTAAGGCAACACCTGCACCACCGGTAGGTCCGGCTCTCGGTCAGCACGGTGTTAATATAATGGCGTTCACAAAGGAATTCAACGAAAGAACAAAGAATGATATCGGCATGATAATCCCTGTTGTTATAACAGTTTATGCTGACCGTTCATTCTCATTTATTACAAAAACTCCGCCGGCAGCAGTTCTTATCAAGAAGGCTTGCGGCATAGATACAGCATCAGGCGAACCTAACAAGAACAAGGTCGCTAACATCACTAAGGAGCAGGTAAA
>CADBQZ010000248.1 GCA_902796865.1 uncultured Ruminococcus sp.
ATATTCTCCCGTGGGTCTTTCGTTTTTGTATTCGGGGGCAGGTTCGTCCGAATCTGCCTCTATATTTATGCTTCCGATGAGGTTTGCACCGAGCTTGCTGTCATACTCTATATTTTTGTTTGCAAGTTTTGTACAGTATTTTGCATCGTCTTTTGCATCATCGTTTTTATTGGATATGCGTAAGTATACTTTCCAATCGCCGCCGTGCAGTGTCTTCGGGAGTTCTGCCGATATTTTTTTATAGGTCTTTTCAGCTCCCTGAAGCTCCGAAAGGTCTGTATCCGCAGTAAGGGTATAGACGGCGTTTCCGTCTGTAAGAAGTATTTCCGTCTCCTTGCTTTCGGGAGCCTCGGAAAAGCCGGTATTTTCGATAGAAAGCGCTAATTCAAGCGTTTCTCCCGGTGCAGCAGATGATGTCATATCACAGTCACGCACAACGAACCGGTAGCCCAAATGTGTACGGATAAAAGTCCAGACGTTCTCTCCGTAGAATGCACTGTTGTCGCAGGAAACGCCGAGCTTGCTGTCGAGCGTACTGTCGAATGTAAGATCGTCATAGCCTATCCATTTCCAGCTTGCCTTGAATTTGCCGCTGTCTTCGGTTATACTGCCGCCGAAGTCATAGCTTCCAAGACCGCAGTCGGAATAGAGCTTTTGTATCTCATCGAGCTTTGCCTGTGCTTCCGCCTTAGTGTCGAATGTCTTTGAGGCGGTCTTTGTTTTATATATATTGCCGTTAATACGTAGAAGGTCTGTTAAGTACATTTCTTTCAGGGCGTTTTCCGGCTGCCAGGTGGTGTATTTAAGTCTCCAGCCGTCATCGCCCGAAAATTCTCCGCCGTATGACGGAGCTGAAGCTAACCATGCAGTCTCGCCTTTTCGGTCGGAAAATGTACCGAGGTCTGAATCAGAACCCATATATCCGTCATTGTAAAGACCGACACGCTTTGCCATTTTTGCCTTTTCGGGGTCTGCTATGTTATAGCTCATGTCGGAGGCTGAGATTTTTATGCCGCATTGGTCGGACAGCCACTGACGGAATATATTAGGTGTTCTTACAAGCACGGGTATAGGGTCCGGCACCATTTTAAGGAATTTATCCAAAACCTGAGCCTTATGAGGTATATCAGTATATTTTCCTCCCCACTGTTCTCCCCAGCTTCCGACAAAGCCTGTTTCAACAAATGAGATAACATCGCTGTATTTTTCTAAAAGTCCGCTGTCGGCGATCTGGTCAATATGTCTTTCGACCTGTTCAAATGAAGCAGGCTCGGGGTTTGTTGTACCGTTATTGTCATACCTGAATCTTAATCCGACAGTTACTCCGTTATTTCTTGCAGACTGTAGAGTTCCTTCCAAACCTTTAAAGAAAGCCTCATCAAAGTCCATATCGGTGTTTCCCATACCGGAGGAATAGCTGCCTATACAGATAAGCAGGAGCGAATAGTGCGTGACCGATGTCGTCCAGTTTTTTCCGGGAGCGGTGTTTATCCATAGGGAAGAAGTATATCCGCTGTCGCAGGAGTCTATTATCTCGGTCGATTCAGTATAATCAAGCCCTGTATCGGTCATGGTACTCTGAGCGTTTGCCGTCAAAGCGGCTGCGGCAGGAGCTAAAAGTCCTGCCGTGAGTGAAAGTGATATGAGAAATGCCAGCCGTTGCTTCATTATGATTCTCCTTTTTTTCTTGATGCTGTTTTAGGCTTTCTTCTTGCCTTTGCAGCAGCCTTTTTCTTTGCCTTTTTGTATGCTTCCTCTATAAAGTATTTCTGTGCATCAAGCGGTGGCTCGTCATTAACTTTATAGATGTATGTTCCATCGGGGAGCTGTTTTCTTGCCTTTATGTTGTCGTGTATCAGTATATTGAACATATCAAGAAGTCTCTTTTTTATCTTCTGGTCATAGACCGGAGCAGCAACTTCGACACGCCTTACTGTATTTCGTGTCATGAAATCTGCCGAGCCTATGTATATCCTTGCACGGTCGGGTGTACCGAAAATATATATCCTGCTGTGTTCGAGATAACGTCCTACAATACTTGTGACGGTGATGTTTTCGCTTACGCCTTCGATCCCGGCGATAAGACAGCATATGCCTCTTACCACAAGATCGACCTTTACTCCGGCGCAGGAAGCTTCGATAAGCTTTTTCATGAGCTGTTTGTCGCACATGGAGTTTACCTTTACGCCGATATAAGCGTCTTCGCCGTTTTCAGCGTGATAGATCTCGTCGTCTATCATGTCGATTATAGGTTTTCTGAGATGATTCGGCGCTACTAAGAGATGTTCCGCTTCGTCAAGCAGAGTATCATTTTTAAGAGCGTCAAAAAGTTTTTCGGCATCAGCCGCTATATCCGGGTTTGCGGTTATGAGCGAAAGGTCGGAATAAACGGCAGAAGTCTTTTCGTTGTAGTTTCCTGTTCCTATTTGGGTGATATAATCTGTCTTTCTTCCGTTTTTTCTCTTTATAAGAAGAAGTTTTGAGTGTACTTTAAGGTCTTTAGGACCATAGCATATCGTACAGCCGGCTTCCTGCAAGCGTCTTGACCATGCTATGTTGTTTTCCTCGTCAAATCGTGCCAAAAGCTCAACGAGTACGAATACGTTCTTGCCATTTTCAGCCGCTTCGCAGAGAGCTTCGATTATCTGACTGTTTTTAGCGAGCCTGTAGAGGGTTATCTTTATGTCTGTGACTTTCGGGTCGTCTGCCGCTTCGTTTAAAAGCTGTATGAACGGCTTTATTGATTCGTATGGGTAGCTCAAAAGCACATCATGACGCTTTATCTGTGTTGTTATGCTCAATGCTTCCGAAAGGCTGTCTGACTTTTGAGGTATAACTTTATCGTATTTAAGATTCTGGTCGTCGCACATATCATAAAGCTTATGTACGAATGAAAGATCGAGCGGTGTTTTGAGATATATGGTATTGTCCGCATCAAGACCCAGATTGCTGCATAAGCATTCAAGCGCCGGCTGACTTAACGTTTCAGAAAGCTGAAGTCTTACCGGCGGGAGCTTTTTGCGCTTGTGGCAGACTATCTCCATAGCCTCACGGAAGTCTGCCGACTGAGCGTATATCTCGTCCGTAACGGTGATATCGGCGCTTCTTGTTACACGCACGAGCGTTTTGTCTATTACTGTATAATTCTTGAAAAGCAGCGGCGCAAAGTGAAGGATAAGTTCTTCTGCAAGAACAAATCTTCTCTTTGGGTGCTTAGGATTGGTCTCGGAATTGACCTGTACAGGGATAAGTCTTTCAAACTGTCCCGTTGCAGGGATAACGCCAAGCTTTATGCCGGATTTCGACTGGAGCTGTAAAACACAGTATATCTCCTTGTTTGTAAGGAACGGGAACGGTGTTTTTTTGTCGGCTATCTGCGGCGATATATAAGGTTTCATTTCACGTTTGAAGTATTCTTCCAGGTACTGCTGTTCCTCGACGGTCGCAGTACGGAAAGTCACCTGTTCGATGTTATGCTCCATAAGTTCGAGCATTATATTTTTATAGGCTATGTCCTTCATAGGCTCAAGCTCTTTTACCTTGTCGAAAACGGCGGTAAGCTGTTCTTTAGGGGTCATTTTGCTCTTGCCGTCCTTTTTTTTAGGGGTCTTTTCGAGCTTGTTGAAAAGCGATCCTACTCTTACCATGAAAAATTCATCAAGGTTGCTTTGGAATATTGCCGTGAAGTTTAGCCTTTCTAAAAGCGGCACACGTCTGTCCTGTGCTTCTTCAAGTACTCTTTCGTTGAATTTGAGCCATGATAATTCTCTGTTATCAAAAATTTTCCCGTCCATATTTATGTCTCCTTACTGAATATTTTACTAGTTTATACTTATTATATAGTAAATTTGCTAAATAGTCAAGAAAAAATATGTAACTGACGCATATTTTTTTATTTTAATTTATTTGATGCTTTTTGAAAAAAGCAAGAAAACTCTTTCTTGACTTTCTTTTTTCAGCATTTCTTTGTATGCACAAAGAAACGCTTGCAAAGAAAAGCAC
>CADBQZ010000249.1 GCA_902796865.1 uncultured Ruminococcus sp.
AATCGTAGAATATCGTATCGATAGATGCAAGAGTTGATATTCCGAGATCCTGGGTACTGCTGAGCTGATCGTGTATTATTTTGAATTCTGGCATATCATATACAAATGAGAACCTTTCAAGAAAGGCATTGAACTCATCGCTGCCCCAGTCATCGCTTATAACGAGTTCTTCGGTAGGTATTTTGCTGTATACTTCCTGGACGCTGTCACGGAGCACTTTCAGAGCATCACCGTCGATGTTGAGAACCGCCATATTTGCAATGTCTTTGGATTGATTTTTGAATGATTGTTCATTTACAGACGATACTCTGTAGCTGCTCATGATTATAGAAACAATGCAGCTCATTAAAGACAATGTTGTTACTATTATTGATATTTTAAATTTTAATGGAAAGCGCATTCCGTTTGGTTTGGTCATAATAATTAGAGCTCCTAATAAATGGTTTTATAAAATTATACCATAAATTTCTTTTTCTGTCAACGATTTTTATATAGAATCTAACGGAGATATTTGATTTTTATAAGAAATGTAAGCTTGCAGCATTTTATTATCATATCGTCGGTAAGCTGTATAAACGGAGTCTGGGATATTCGTACTTTCAGCGGTTTACAGTAAATGCTTTTTCTTGACAAAAATAACTATATATGATATAATATAAACGATAAAATTTAGCTGTTTTAAAGCAGTATGAAAGGAACGTTAAAATGAGTAATAATATACCTTATAAGATTTATCTTGATGAGAATGAACTCCCTAAGCAGTGGTATAATGTAAGAGCTGATATGGAGAAAAAGCCATCACCGCTCGTCAATCCCGCTTCAGGTAAGCCGATGACACTTGATGAACTAAGTCAGGTATTCTGCCGTGAACTCGCAGCACAGGAGCTTAATGATACCGACGCATATATAGATATTCCGGAGGAGATCATTAATTTCTACAAGATGTACCGTCCGTCACCGCTCGTAAGAGCTTATTATCTTGAAAAGGCACTTGGAACACCTGCTAAGATATATTATAAGTTTGAAGGAAATAATACTTCCGGAAGCCACAAGCTCAACAGTGCTATAGCTCAGGCTTATTATGCAAAGAAGCAGGGACTCAAAGGAGTTACTACCGAAACAGGTGCAGGTCAGTGGGGAACAGCTCTTTCTATGGCTTGTTCATATTTTGATCTTGACTGCAAGGTGTATATGGTCAAGTGTTCATATGAGCAAAAGCCTTTCAGAAGAGAAGTAATGAGAACATATGGCGCAAATGTTACACCTTCTCCGTCAGATACAACAGAAGTAGGAAGAAAGATACTTGCTAAATTCCCGGATACTAACGGTTCTTTGGGATGTGCTATCTCCGAAGCTGTAGAAGCAGCTGTAAGCACAGAAGGTTACAGATACGTTTTGGGTTCGGTGCTTTCTCAGGTACTTTTGCATCAGTCTATAATCGGTATGGAAACTATGACAGCCTGCGATAAATATGGCATAAAGCCTGATGTTATAATCGGTTGTGCAGGCGGCGGTTCAAACTTAGGCGGTCTTATATCACCATTTATGGGAAGAAAGCTCAGAGGAGAAGCAGATTATCAGTTTATTGCTGTTGAGCCTGCTTCGTGTCCGTCACTTACAAGAGGTGTTTATGCTTATGACTTCTGCGATACTGGCGCTATATGCCCGCTCCAGAAGATGTATACACTCGGAAGCAATTTCATGCCTTCACCAAGCCATGCAGGCGGTCTGAGGTATCATGGAATGAGCGGTATCGTTTCAGAGCTTTACGATCAGGGACTTATAGAAGCAAAATCAGTTGAACAGACATCTGTATTTGAAGCAGCAACAAAGTTCGCAAGGATAGAGGGTACTCTTCCGGCACCTGAGAGCAGCCACGCAATAAAGGCAGCAATCGACGAGGCATTGAGATGCAAAGAAACAGGCGAAGAAAAGACTATCCTTTTTGGTCTTACAGGCACAGGATATTTCGATATGTATGCTTATCAGCAGTACAATGACGGAACTATGTCAGACTATATCCCGACAGACGAAGAGATCAAAAACAGCATTGATACACTTCCGAACATTAAATAAGAGTTCATAAATTCTGCTGCATCGCTTATAAATACCGCTCAGGAGGGAAAGATGATAAAGATACAGATACCTGCTACCTCTGCAAATCTTGGTGCAGGTTTTGATGCGCTCGGACTTGCGCTTAACTTTTACAACTATGTTGAAATGGAAGAATCCGATGTTGTTGATATACAGTCACTTGATGATATACAGGTACCGCAGGACGAGAGTAATCTTATCTATATATCTGCAAAGGATCTTTTCAATGTCTGCGGAAAAAAGATAAGCGGACTTAAGATAAGACAGACAAATAATATCCCTATGGCAAGAGGAATGGGTTCAAGCTCTGCTTGTATCGTTGCCGGACTTGTCGGAGCAAATAAGCTTTTAGGTGATCCTCTTTCGGCAGATGATCTTGTAGATCTTGCTGCACAGATAGAAGGACATCCTGATAATACAGCCCCTGCTCTTTTGGGTGGAATAGTTACGGCAGTTTTTGACGGACAAAAGGTACACTGGGTAAAGCAGGAAGTGTTTACAAAACTTAAATTTGTGACGATAATACCTGATTTTGAACTAAAAACGGAAAAGGCAAGAGCTTGTCTTCCGAAAGAAGTTTCGCATAAAGATGCTGTATATAATCTTTCAAGAGCAGCGCTTTTCTCGGCATCGCTTTTAACGGGTAAATTTGAAAATCTCAGGACTGGTGTTCATGATAAGCTTCATCAGCCGTATAGAATGGCTCTTATCCCTAATGCAAGAGATGTGTTTGATATAGCCTATAATCATGGCGCATATGCAGCTTACATAAGCGGAGCAGGTCCTACTATAATTGCTATAGTTGATGAAAACAATAAATATTTTACTGGAAAAATGCGGTTTTCACTTGATAATGCCGGACTAAGAGGCTGGGAAGTAAGGGAAAACCATATAGATAATCAAGGTACTAAAATAATTTGAAATACAAAAGGCAGCACGATATTGTGCTGCCTTTGCTTATATCATATTCCCGAAAGGTCAAATTCAGGAATGTATTTTTCAGATGAAGAACTTTTTGATTGAAAAAATCCTTCCATACCATATTTCTCTGCTCTTTGCATGACCGTTTTGTATTCAAATGTCGTTATGGGACGGTCTATCTCTTTATGCTCATGTGCCTTGTAAAAGGGAGTATACTGGCTCATAAGACTTATTAGATAGCTTCCGCTTGGAAGAATAGAGTTTAATTCATCTATTATTCTGATCGAATCTTTCCGGCAATGAGGCAAGACGAGATGACGCACTATAAGACCTTTAAGAAGTTTTCCGTTATTATCATAAATCAGCTTCGGCTGCTGGCGGTGCATTTCATACACTGCTTTTTTTGTATATAAAAAATAATCCTTGGCACCTGAATACTTTTTTGAAAGCTCAGGAGAAAAGTATTTTATATCCGGCATATAAATATCAATATATCCGTTTAGCATATGAAGTGTTTCTTCAAGTTCAAAGCCGCCGCTGTTGTATATGACAGGTATATTTAGTCTATGTTTTACAATATCAAGAGCATCTATTATATGCGGAACGAATTGTACTGCGCTTACAAGTTCGATATTCTCGGCACCTTTGTCCTGCTGTTCAAGAAAAATATCTGCAAGCCTTGCGATAGATATTTCCTTACCGAAGCATTCATGGCTTATCTTATAATTCTGACAGAAGCAGCATTTAAGATTACAGCCAGAAAAGAATATCGTTCCGGCACCGTTTTTAAAACTTATAGGCGGTTCTTCCCATTCATGGAGTGAGACTTTCGCAAGTTTTATCTTGTCTGATACCCCACATACACCAGCTGATTTTGTGCGGTCTGCACCGCATCTTCTTGGGCAAAGCCGACAGTTTTTGAGATCATAGTTCATATGTTTCACTTCCAAGCCGCATTTTGAAATCGTTATATCCAAATTGTTTTATGATCTCAAATTTGCCGTTACTTTTCAATACGCCTATAGAGGGAAGTGTGATGCCATTGAATGTGTTGTTCTTGACGGTGGTATAAATAGCCATGTCGCAGAAAACAAGTCTGTCGCCGGAGCACAGTGGCTTATCAAACGAATAATCGCCTATTGTATCTCCTGCAAGGCAGGTATTGCCTGCAAGACGGTATGTATAAGGTTTTTCATTTGGCTTTCCGCTGTTTATTATATTAGGTCTGTATGGCATTTCAAGCACATCAGGCATATGACAGGCAGCTGATACATCTAGTATAGCTATGTCTTTGACATTATGAACTATGTCAAGAACGCTTGAGACCAGCCAGCCGGCATTAAGGGCAATAGCCTCCCCAGGCTCGAGATATACTTGTACGCCGTATTTTTCTTTGAAGAAGTTTATAGATTTTATAAGTGTTTCGATGTCGTAGTCTTCACGAGTGATATGATGACCGCCGCCGAAATTTATCCATTTCATTTGTTTTATATATCTGCCGAATTTTTCATCAACAATCTGCACAGTGCGCCAGAGTGTATCGGAATTTTGCTCGCACATGGTGTGAAAATGAAGTCCAGTTATGCCGTCAAGTTCATCATCTTCAAATGCTGAAAGAGTAACGCCCATTCGTGAACCTTCCGCACACGGATCATAGATCTTAGTTTCGATTTCCGAATATTCCGGATTTATGCGTATACCGCATTCAATATCCCTGCCGCAGTTTTTTATTTTGTCACGATGCTTTTTCCACTGTGAAAAAGAATTGAAGACGATATGACCGCATATCCTTACAAGTTCGTCCATATCCTGTTCAGTAAATGCAGGAGCAAAAACATGATTTTCTTTATCAGGCATAAATTCGTGTGCAAGCTTTGCTTCGTTTATACCGCTTGCGGTAGTTCCTGATATGTATTCTGATATGAGCGGATAAAAGTTGAAATTTGAGAATGCTTTTTGTGCAAGCAGTATCTTACAGTCTGTTTTATCTTCAATGCTCTTTAAAAGCTTTAGATTTTCTGTGAGTTTATTCTCGTCAATGACATAGCATGGGGTCGGTATCTCATTTATTATTTTTTCTATCATTATTTATCTCCATAAAATATACAGGGGCGGGCATTTGCCCGCCCTTTTTAATTTTTAATCAACCAGAACCGGATCGAAGTTCTCTTTCCACGGAAGTCCCCACTTATTGAGGGCTTCCATAAATGGATCCGGATCAAATTCTTCAACATTATAAACGCCCGGTTTTTTCCATTTGCCGGTGAGCACCATCATAGCACCTATCATGGCAGGAACGCCTGTTGTATATCATACTGCCTGTGATCCTACCTCTTTATAGCATTCCTGATGATCGCAGACATTGTAGACGTAGTACTTTACGTCTTTGCCGTCTTTCTTACCCTGACAGATACAGCCGATATTTGTTTTGCCGACTGTTCTGGGGCCTAATGATGCAGGGTCAGGAAGTACAGCCTTCAGAAACTGGAGAGGAACTATTTCTTTGCCTTCATACATTATAGGCTCGATAGATGTCATACCGACATTTTCAAGACATTTCAGATGTGTGAGATATGACTGG
>CADBQZ010000250.1 GCA_902796865.1 uncultured Ruminococcus sp.
AGAAAAATAATGGATAGAGAGATAAAAAGACTCCGGAAAAAATTCTTTTTGCTTTCATCATCAATAGCTTTTACTGTTATTTTTTTGGTCATGCTCGTTTTAAATACACTTATGCGTATGTCTTTTCAGACGGAGCTTAAATCGGCTTCGGATATGCTTATCCAGACTGCATATACCAATGTGTCAGATATTTCGTCTGAGATAATAAGCCTTTCAGGAACAGAAAAAAATGAAGCAGGAGATAGCCTTATATTCCGAGATCCTTCTACGATAGAAAGCATAAAGCTTATAGGTACGATTACCTGTACCGATGAAAATGCCGGCTGGTATTGTGCCGGAGGGGGAGTTTATTTTGAAATGCCGGATAAAGCCGGTGGGGATCCGAAATTTATACATAAAGAATATAAGTTTAATAAGGACAATAATGAGATAACGATCGAATTGGCTGACAATGATGATTTCATGGTGAACGGAAGTAAAATAAAAGCGAATATTTCAGATGTCTCAAAAGACAGGTTTTATGTTTCGTGTGTATGGTGGGCTTCTTCAAGTGAAAATTCAGAAGCGCTTAAAGATAACAGCGTAAAACTTGATATTACGGATATTGAGATACAGTATCTTGATAATGTAACGATAGGCACCAGTGAGAATTATGAACCGCTTGTGCGTGATTTCAGCGATCTTGATCAGACAAGTATTCCCGATACGCTCAACAATTATAACAGCTTTTACTTTATAACTGATATGAATGATAATATCATAGAGATAAATAACGGAAACAGTATGAAAGTTATTGACAAAGAAAAAGCCAGGGAAATGATAAAAAGCGGCGGCTCAAAATATATTATAGATGATACCGGCTACACTTGTACTATTAAAGATAACGGAACTGTAAAAGTGTGTTCTTACATAAGCAATTCACAGGCACAGCAAAGCAACGAGCGTCTTTTAGTACTTTCGGTACTATCAGGCGGCGGAATGTTTATAATTCTTCTGGGCATAATATATCTGTTTTCGGGAAGAGCGGTAAGACCAATATCGCAAAGCTACAGCAAGCAGAAAGAATTTATCTCAAATGCAAGCCATGAATTGAAGCTCCCGATAACGGTAATATCGGCAACAGCTGATCTTATGGAAAAGAAAAACGGTCCTGACAGGCTTATCGACTGTATATATGCACAGGTAAGAAAAATGGGAAGGCTTGTTAATGAGATGCTGTCTCTGAGCCGCCTTTCAGAACCGAAAAGGTATGATGATTCTTTTGAACAGTTTGATATTAGCCGAACTGTAAATAATTCTCTTTTGTATTTTGAAAGCCGTGCTTTTGAAGAAAAAAGACAGATCGTTTCAGAAATAGAAGACGGAGTAAGCGTTAGGGGAGTTCCCGAAAAAATAGGCGATCTTATAGATATACTCATAGATAATGCACTCAAATACTCAGATGAAAATTCAGATATAAAGGTGATACTAAAGAAAGTCAAGGGCAGGGCAGTATTTATATGTATGAATCCGTGCAGTAATTTCGATGAAAATGATATACCTCATTTGTTTGACAGATTCTACAGAGGCGATAAGGCACATTCTAATGAAACCGAAGGTTTCGGACTGGGACTTTCTATTGCAAAGGAGACTATGGAACTGCATAACGGAAGCATCAAAGCAGAATATATTGACGGAAATGTTTTGTTTACAGCAGAATTTTAGCCGCTGCCCGACCTTATCAATAATAAAAAATGTATATAAGGAAAGACACTATTTTAATATTTATTCTACGTACAAAGAGAAATCTGTGAAAATTTTCAGAAAATATAAAAAAACTATTGCAATATTTACCGAAATAGTGTAAAATAGTATTAGTGGTTGTTAATATTGTAACAACAGGCTGGCTGTCAAATAAAAGGCTTTAAGCTTTGCTTGATATTCAGCAAGAACGGTAATATACCTAAATCAAAGAAAGGATGTTTTTTAACATGGCAGGTTTAAACAAGGTTACAGTTGAAGACATTGATGTAAAAGGAAAAAAGGTACTCGTAAGAGTAGATTTTAACGTTCCGCTCAAGGACGGCGTTATCACAAATGATAACAGGATCCAGGCTGCGCTTCCTACTATCAACAAGCTCGTTGAAAAAGGCGGCAAGGTAGTACTTTGCTCACATCTCGGCAAGCCTAAGAATGGTCCGGAGGCTAAGTTCTCATTAAAGCCCGCAGCTGACAGACTGGCTGAACTCGTAAATACAAAGGTTACATTTGCTCCCGATGACAGTGTTGTAGGCGACAATGCTAAGAAGGCAGTAGCTGAGATGAACGACGGCGAGATCGTTGTACTCGAAAATACACGTTTCAGAGGCGCTGATGAGACCAAGAACGGCGAGAACCTTGCAAAAGAACTTGCAGACCTCGTTGACGGACAGGTATTCGTTATGGATGCTTTTGGCTCAGCACACAGAGCACACGCTTCAACAGCAGGCGTTACAAAGTTTGTAAAAGAAACTGCTGTAGGTTATCTTATGCAGAAGGAGATCAAGTTCTTAGGAAACGCTGTTGAAGATCCGGTAAGACCTTTCGTTGCTATTCTCGGCGGTGCAAAGGTTGCTGATAAGCTCAACGTTATCTCAAACCTTCTCGACAAGTGTGATACACTTATCATCGGCGGCGGTATGGCTTATACATTCTTAAAGGCTAAGGGTCTTGAAGTTGGTAAGTCGCTCGTTGACGATACAAAGATAGATTACTGTAAGGAAATGATGGAAAAGGCTGAAAAGCTTGGCA